>NZ_CP027670.1 GCF_003008595.1 Simplicispira suum
TTGGAGAAGAACATGAGCAAAGTAGCAATCGATCGGAACATCCTCAAGGTCCTTCTGGCCTGCGCAGAGCATCATGTGGAGGATGTCGAGACCGGCATCGAAGAGGGCTTGTACATCAAGTCCGAAAACACTGATTTGCAGTCGAAGCAGGCGGCATGTGCAGCCGCCGCCCAATTGGTAGAACCTGCTGAAGGCGCGTTCGTAGAAGACATCACCGCCCCCTGCAAACAACCTCCGGTGCCTCGTGTACTGGTCGTTGTCCGCGGAGGGATCGCTGAACCTGTTTTCGATGAAGGCGTTGAAGTAGCGGTCTTCGATTGGGACAACTACAAGAGCGACCCGGAGAGCACTGGCGGCGTCTCCACAAAATTTGCCGAATTGGCGAAGCCCCTTGGAATTCCAGTGGCGCCGGATGAGGAGGCAATCGAAACGAGCGGCCAAGTGCGATACGTCATCCGCTCTTTGAGTGAGGCCGGCGAACCCTTGGGCGCTCCTGGCGCCTTTTGGTCCAACGCTGATGGTTGGGGATGCTTGGAGACAGCCACCCATTTCTCGACCCGAGAAAGGATGTCTTTGAATTTTCCCCTGTCCGCAAGGCAGGACGCTGAGTGGATGCTTGTGGAAGAGGCCAAAGACCTGGCAGCCGAAGCAAGCGCAAAGGCCGCAACTTTGCCAGCCTTTTCGCTGGTGAAAATTGGCGCCGATTGGCTGCCCGATGACGTGACGGTCTCGGCCTATTCCAACGGCCGGCATTGGAACGGTTGGGCCATGCCCCGCTTCACTCTCGAAGCGGGTCATAGCCTTCTCAAGCACATGCCTGACTTGAGCTACAACGGTGCGCGAGACGCATTCATCTCGAAGGATGCTCATGACGACCAGGCGGAGGAAGAAGTGTTCGCTGCTGAGACGCTGATCGTCGGCGGAAGTCCCATCAAGACCTACGCCATTGGCGCTGGTAGTTGGTGCTGGTACCTCGCCGAATAGGCTGTTCAAAGATCCCAGCGGGCTTGCCCGCTAGCTACTCCCCCAACGCAGGACGGCAACAGCCCCTGCAAAAACCCAGGCGCCTGCTCACCCCAGAGCGCCGCCCCATTTTTTAACCCCTGCGGGAACACACCTCCCGCATGGGGGTGTGCCTCGCTTCTTTTCGGAGAATGCCATGACACAAACCACCCCCAAAGCCCACCCCGACCTGGCCAAGCCTGTTCGTACCCTGACCTGCACCTGCTGCGGCCAGCACACCCAAGGCCGCCAGTTCCACAACCAGGACACCGGCTTTGGCCTCGGCGACTGCTGCCACGACTACGTGAAGCCCCGCGTCGAAGATATGGAACGCACCTACGGCATCCATGGCGTCCACTACAAGCTGGACCCCTTGGCCCTCGTGCGCGAAGTCGGGAAAAGCCTCACTGCCCCCAGACCGAATGGCGGATCTCGCAAAACCTCACCGACCGGTGGGGCGACATCAACCGCCACAATGAGGCCAACAAGCCGCTGGAGCTGCTCGAAGGCGATCCCGAACTGCTGGAACGCCTGCGCGCCCAGATGTGGGATGAAATCACCTTCGTGGTGCGCATGGACGGCCAGTTTGGTCTGCTCTACGAGGTGGAATACTCCTCCCGCGAAAGCGAAGACAGAGGCGACCCCAAAGACCAAGCCTCCGACTGGTACAAGACCCTCAAGCCCCAAGCAGAGGTCGAACAGGCCGTGCTCAAAGGAATGGAGTCTCTTGCTCAGCAATTCCCCCGCGTGAAATTCGGCGTACCCGAAGTGAAGTGGATCGTCGATGACCGCCCAGCAGCCTGGGCATTCGTCCCCGATGGCCTGCTCGATGAACAGCAACGCGAAACGCTCGGCAAAGCCCTTCTGGCGCTCTGACGACACCCCTCAACAGTCCGCGAAAGCGGCTCGGGTGGGTGGAGCAACCCCGCCGCCCATCCCCTTCAGGAGACCCGTACATGGCCAATGGTCACGCACTGGTCAAGGAACAACTGCTGCACATGCTCTTCGGCACGATCACATTCGTCGTCCTGGGAGCCATCGCAGTCGGCCTTGACCTGGCTGCCGCATGGATCGCAAGACTCGGCGTCAGTCCCTTCACCCACACGGCAATCGAAATCGCAGCCCATAGCCTGTTGACCATCGATTTGCTACTATTCGCTCTATACACCGCCTAATCGAGCTTCGGGCTCGTCAAGGAGATGTTGAAGTGAAAACCACAACCAACTCCCTCCAGATCCGCCGCATCTTCCGCGACAGCCTCAAGCTGTACTTCGCGCCGCTGACGGGTGCCTACAAAGGCATCAAGAACGAGATGCTGCGCGTTGACCGCGAAATCGTGCGTGACCGAGGAGCACAAGCCAAGCGCAGCAATACTGCTCCGCACGCATAATCCAACCTAAGCCTCCATCTTCGGATGGGGCTTTCCAAAGCGTCCAACCATGGCGCTTCGGAAAGTCTTCTGTCCTGGCGCGTAACGCACCAGACGTTGGAACGGTAGCTAGGCCGTGCCCCAGGGCGAAAACAGCAAAAACGCTCAAAAGAGCAAACTCAACCCGCACGGGCTTCATGCCCTCGGGCCTGGGGCTCGCGCATTTTGGAGAATCCAATGCCCGCACCCCTCACAACAGAACTGCACTGCAAAGTCACCGTCACTGGGGACGCCAGCAGCGAAGAAGACCGCAGCATCCCCGGCACATACGACTTCGAGGTCCACCTCAAGCGCGCCGTGAACCCCGCCGCCCTGACCGATGCGGAGAAATCCGAAATCGCCTGCCAGGTGTTCGACTGCTTCCATGACCACATTGGCATCGACTTCCTTGAAGACTTCTTCATCGGAGTCTCGCTAGCCAGCGGTGCGGAACTCGTTGAAAACGACACGCCGCCCGTCGATCTGGTGGCCAAAGTGAGCTACGAAGCCTGAATGCCAAAAATGCAAGCCAAAGCTCACAAAGCCACGGGCCTGACGTTTGAAGCCATCTTGGATGTGCTGGCCGACAGGACCGTGCTCGCTGCAAACCTCTCTCCTGCGGCGCCCTACCCGCAACGCATGTTGCCCGACAAGCCTTATCGGTTGGAACTCGGCCAATCCTCGTTCTACGTCCACCGAGGGCCAACAATGCGCCCCCTGACGTTCAATGAAGAGCAAGCCGACACAGCCAAGCTGTCAGGCGACCGCTTGACCATGGAAGACGCCCAAGCATTCGTTCTCGACCTCGACCTGGCTCCTGCCGGATCCTGCGAGCAGAACTGACAAACCTTTCCCCCCTCTGCGGGCACTTGATGCCCGCTGGGGCCAGTGCCCGCCTTTTTTCACAAAGGAGAAGCACTGATGTCCATCAACCCCCAACAAGCCCGCGCCCTGCAGGCCCTGCGCAAAGCCATGGCCCTGGCCACCGACAGCGGCCTCTTCGAAGTCATGACGGACCTCTCGGGGCCCGGCGTGGTTCCGGAGTTCACCGCCGCCGTGGCCAAGAGCGAAGCCTTCCTCCTGAAATCCATCCGGATCGAGGGCTTCAACGTCCGCATCGTGGCCAAGGGCGAGCGCTACGGCCTCAATGACTGCCTGGTGCACGACAAGGACGAACCGCTGGTCGAATTCTTCGATGCGGCGCAGGACCATACGGTCTTCGGGCCGCTGGGCCAGTTCGTCAGCCGGTACTACCGCAGCACCCTGATGGAAAGCAAGAACCACGATGGACTCTTGCTCGACACCGGAGCGCCGCACTGGCACATCGGAGCTGAAGGCATGCGCGCCGTGAAGGAATTCATTGGCACCGTGGTCGCCTGCTGATGAGTCCCGAGGCCTGAACCGCCCCCACGAACCCCTCGTGCCCTCGGGCACGGGGCTTTCCCAAGCATCCGCCACGGGTGTTTTGGAAAGCGAATTCATCCCCATGGCTTAGTGCCCTGGACTGATGCGGTAGCTGGCCGCGCCCCAAAGGCGAATCAGCATTCAACCGGCGAAAGCCAACTTAACCACCCTGACGGGCCCTGCGCCCACCAGGGCCGGTGTCCGTCTCTTTTTTAGGAGAACGGAAAATGTCAAATTTCAATGCCGATGATTTCCCGCCAATCATCGTTGGTCGGCAGTATGAGTTCTATGCAGAAATGCAGCAGGCAGAAATGCCAGAGCACGCTCGCATGCGGAACTACACGGGCCAGACGGTCACTGTGACATCTGGGCCGCTGCCGAAGGACGATGATGAGGGCTCAGACCTTTTCAGGATCCGTGCGGCAGACGGTCGAGAGTTTGAGGCCTTCGAGGAAGAGCTGTGCGGCTGGAACAAAGCTCATGGGCAATACTTCTGGCCTGACGGCACCTATGGGCCTGATAGGGACAAGCAGTACCTCGGCAACGAGAGGAATCTGCGAGCGCAACTCAATGGTGGACTCTACCTTGACCAGGTGGAGCGAGTAGCATGACGCCTGAGATCAACGAGATCAGAGCCTTCGTGAACCGTGCTCCCAAGACATGGATGTTCCGCGACGGCGAATTGCTGAATTTCACACCTGCAAGGCATGCATGGCTGAACAAGATGGCCTCCGGGTCACTTGATCAACGCATCAACCGCAGAGCGGGGATCTGTACGCAGACACCGATCTGGAAGTACCCAACCATGAGTGCAATCCAGCGCAACCAGCGCAGGCGCATCAGGCGAGGGTACTGAAAATTTCAACCACCCTGACGGGCATCTGTTGCCCTCGGGCCGGTGTCCGTCTCTTTTTTAGGAGAACGGAAAATGTCGAATTTCATTGAACCATCCACCTTAACGTCTGCATCATTGCTTGCGGATGGCGAGGTGCTTGGCCGTGATGGAGATGGCGGCATGATCCAGTGGGATGCTTCAAGCGGGGCGCCCTACAATTCGGGAGAGACGGTCGAAGAGTTTGGCTTGGACAACTTGTCCGGGGCTGAGCTGAATCGACTGAATCTGGTGCAACGGTCTTCCTGACCGATGACGCTTACATCCGCGAACTGTTTGAAGACGAAATGCCCCAAACCGATGCGCAAGAAAGCAGCGAATCGGCCGCTGAAGCAGCCTGACGACGAATGACAAGCCCTCGGGCTTGCCGGAGCAAATTTCAACCCACGGGGTCACCTATCCCCGTGGGGCGTGGTGACTTCACTTTTTGGAGCAACCATGCAATACACACTCAGCACCTTCCAGGTGCGCCTCGCCGACATCGACAACGAGCCGATCTGGTTCACCTGCCAGGCCGAGGATAAAGAGCACGCCCAGGAGCAAGCGGAGAACGCCTACCCCGGGTACGTTCTGGTCAGCGTCAAGCGACTTCCTCAGATCAAGGCGGGTTCAACTGTCTGGTGGACCGACCCGGATAACGGCTTTTCTTCAGGCCGGTATCAGGTACTCAAGGTCTTGACGGAAAACGGTACGGTGGAGCATGAGGACGATCTGATCTTCCTCGTCAACGAGGCGGGCTCTCAGGTCGAAGCACTTGCCCATGAGATCTCGTCGCCACCGAGCATCGAGGAGCTGGCCATCCAACTTCTCAATTCGGAATCCGATGAGGGCTGCGAAGGCGGCTACACCGTCGTGAACCAACGACTCTTGCTCAATCTGATCTACGAGATTCAGCATACCGCGCTGCAGGCAAAGACTATGGCGGATGCTCGCGCTGAAATTTCAGCTCGGAATCTGCACGGAAACGTGGCAGAAGCAAAGCCTAGCCGCGCAGTTTCGTTGTCGGAAACGACACTCACATTCTCGCTGCCTGATGACTTCGGCGCGGGTTGGGAGTATGTCAACCAGCGACTTCATGGTGCGTCTCATGCATGGGCTGGCTCTTACGATAAGTCGGAGAGCGCAAACTTCGCGCATGAAGCGTTGATGCAGGTGCAGGGCGTCGATTCATCGTATTTGGCAACTGGCATGACATGCAATGTCAGCTTCGTAGTCAATGACATTGCGGAGGCTGTGGCGATCCAGTCACGCCTGCAGGCGGTGGTCGATGCCTTTGAAAGCAAGCCGGAGCGCAGCATTTCAGTGCGAGGCTCCAACTTCTACGACTCCAAAGTCACGGAGTATGACGCGAACGATCCAGACGTTGAGATCGTGAGCGATATGCCCTATTTGAACTATCTCGCCAAATACGTGCCGTTGGCCGAGGCGTTGCCCGCGCTTAGTGGGCACGATCTCGCAGCGTTGCGTGCCGAGGCGGATGAACACCAGCTTGCAAAGCAAGTGGACAAAGACGATTCACCGTCTCCAGGCATGTAAATGCCACACCCCAAAAGGCCACTGCGAACTTCGGTTCCGGTGGCTTTTTTCTTTGGTGCTCCGTTATCCAACTTTCCTTGATGCTGAGGAATGGCGCGGGATATGATCGAAAAAGAGCCTACGCGGCTCCCTCTCTGCATTTCGTCAGCCCCATCGAATTACAGAGAGCAGCATGCAGGACATAACACGCGCCAAGACCCTCCACCAAGGGCAGTTCAACCGCCTCATCAAGATCACCCAGGCCACGTCCCGCTACCCGGAGCGAGATGTGCTCGTTCTGATGCTGGGTCACCACTGCGGCATGCGGATCACCGAGATTTCGCGCATCACCGTGGCCGATGTGATGCACGCCTCGGGCAAGCTGCGCAGCGAAATCAGCATGCGCGAGGCGATCACCAAGGGGTGTCGCCAGCGATGCGCTTACCTGGTGTCCAGGCCTGCCATCCAGGCCCTGGAGACCTACCTGCTGTATCGCATCGAAAAGGGCATTGGAGCCGCCTTCGTGCATGGTCAGTACCGTGGACTACTGCCTCACCAGCCGCTGATTTACAGCAGCCGTGGCGACGGGATGTCCCAGAACACCAAGCGGCGTGTACTGGAAACGGGCGAGAGCCGCGATTACAAGGCCTGCGACAGCCTGCAGTCGCATGTGACCAGGCTGTACCAGCGCGCGGGCATCAAGGGTGGTTCCAGCCACTCAGGACGCCGCACGTTCGCCAGCAAGGTGCTGGCCACCACGGGCGACATGGAGACCGTGGCACAGCTTCTTGGGCACACCAGTATCGATTGCTCGCAGCGCTACGTGGATGTTGACCAGGCCACGCTGCAGGCGATGTTTTCCGAGGCGGTTTGATTGCTCTATTGATGCGCGATGCGCTACACACTACAATATCAACAATGATCAAGAGCTTCAGGCACAAAGGGCTGCAGCGGTATTTTGAGACAGGGAGCAAGGCGGGCATTCAAGCTGCACACGCCCCTCGGCTGCGTTTGCAACTGGCGGCCCTCAACCAGGCAACCAAGCCCGAAGACATGTCGGCTCCTGCTTGGGCGCTTCACCCATTGAAAGGTGGCCTAAAAGGGCATTGGGCCGTCACCGTGAATGGCAACTGGCGCATGGTTTTCACCTTCGACGGAACCGACGCTGTATTGGTGGACTACCTGGACTACCACTGAGAGAAAGACATGACCAAGATGCACAACCCTCCGCACCCCGGCGAAGTCCTGCGCGAATACCTTGGAGAGGTGACCGTAACGGACGCGGCCCAGCAGCTCGGCGTGAACCGCGTCACGCTGACACGCATCGTCTCGGGGCATTCGGGAATTTCCCCTGACATGGCTTTTCGCCTGGCAAGCGCGTTTGGAACGAGTCCTGAACTCTGGGCAGGCATGCAGATGCAGTACGACCTGTACCAGGCCAGCAAGGCGAAGCGTCCGCGCATTCATCGCATCACTGTGGTTCCTGCGTGATGGCCGCGAAGAAAAAGGCCCCCCAGGGTGATACGACGCGCACTGAGCGCGCGAAGGCGCACCTTGAGCGCCTGGCGGAAGCCAAGGGCAAGCGCTTGCTGGTGGATCTCGATGCCGAGGGGCACGCAGCACTGAATGCGCTGCTCGCGGACGGCTATGGGGGAACAAACAAGGCCGTGGTGAACCGTGCTCTGATCGCCGCCAGCAAGCGCATCAAAAGGACTTGACAGCGTTTATATAAACGTCATAATAGAGCCAACTTAACGAAGGAAGTTCATCATGAACGCATCGCAAATCGAGGCAGTGGAAGTGGCGGACGCCCACACGAGCAATGCTGCGCTGCCGACCTACAGCGAACTGCTGCGGTTGGCTCAACGACTGGCATACCCGGATGCGGGCGAACTGCTAATCCTGGATGACTACCGCAATATCGCTCGCAACGTCATCCAGCCCAATGGCGTGAAGATTGACAGCCTCCGGGCCTGAGAGGAAAGCTGTGTCTGACCACATTCACAGAAGTATTGCCCGTGTTGCTGCCAGGAACGCATTTCGTGCCGGGGTAACGGATGATGCGCGTCTATTGGCCGAGGCCCATGTGACTGACAGATTCGCATGCAGCGAGGCTGAAATGCTGGTGCTGCTTCGGTCTGAGCTGGCCCGCGTGCAAGGGCAAAGCAAGGGTGGTCATGTGACCGCAGTTAGACGCCAATTCAAGTAGAGGAAAGCGCCATGAGCAAGACACTTGATGCCCTTCGCAAGCAGCCTTGGATCTCGGCCGTCGATGACGAGCGAGATATTGGCAACTCGATCATCGTCACGCTCAAGAGCGAGTGGGAATTTTGCAGCGAAGACCCAGGTTGCGGAGTCAAGGGGTTTGACAATGTGGCCGATGCCCGTTCTGGTTGCGCACGGCGCGAAGTGCAACTATCTGCGCCATCGAGTGCAAACTAAACCGAAGGAAAGACCATAGTGCAGCTCACTATCCCCGCGACGTACTGGGACGACTACAGCGAGCGCCAAGCTGTAGATGAGCCGTCGCAGATGGCAGTTGAGGTGAAGCGGGCGGGGAGCCGCGTCACCATCGAGGTGGACGCGACCCAGTTGCGATACCTGAAGAGTGATGCCGACTTCTACGCCCAGGGCAATACCGACGACACACCGCCCGCAGTTATACGTGGCGCGAGGCGCGTAGCTGAGCTGTGCGTCGCGATCGACAACCAGGCAAAGACTTGGTAGAAGGAAATCACCATGCCTGAGTTCAAGCTGAAGCGCGAGTCGCTGAACACCATCACGGATGTCGAAATTGCCTTCGGCACTACCAAGCTGTTGCCGCCTTTTGATGCGGTGCCTGATGAGTTCAAGCGCGGGAATGACTACACGCGGCTGCTGGACCATTTGTTTGCTGGCCAACCAGCGCCCGAAGGCGAGATCGTGTTTCGTGAGGGCTTCGATGACACTGAAGCTCCCTCGCTCCTGAACCGTGTGGTGATGGCTCATCTTCGCTCGTTCGAGCCTAAGCACGAGCACAAGATCGCAGGCCTCGGCTACCTCGTTAGCCAAGCATGCGAAGTCCGTTTGACCTGAAGGAAAGAGCGCGATGCAGTGTCATGATGTCAAGCCATCTGATTTAGCACCAGGGGTCTATTGGTACGTTGTTCCGGCTAGACCTGCTGAGATTTGCGAGAAGCGCGATGGTGAGGATTTTGTTCGCTTCACAAATGGTGGCCGCCAGTCCTGGGTTCGCGATGGGGAGGGTTTCATTGGACCGCTATTCTCGCCATCAAAAGATAGTGCGGCCGTAGTTGAAATGCAGGCCGCATTCGAGAAAAAGTATCAGCGTGATTGGAATGATCCTGCAGGTGACGAGATGAAGGCAATCTGGGCCGATGCCTGGGCGGCTGCAAAAGCGGCTGCATAGCGAAGGAAATCACCCATGTCCTCTGCAGAGATTAAGCCAGGCACGCGGTTTGCGCGTGATGGCAAAACACGCGAGGTTGTGCGGCTCATCCCCGCCAATCGCTTCACCTCCGCAGCAGTTGAATGGCGGCGTCCTGGACAAGAGTTCCGTAGCTCTGCATGCAGTGTGCATGCATGGGCTAAGTGGGCCCAAAAGGCTCGTCAAATCTCATAGGAAAGAGGCTATGAAAATCGTAGTGAAAGTCACCAGAGCAGAACTGGCTGAAATGGATTCGAGCGAAGAGCAGCTTGAAGATGCCGTGCGCAATGCCGTGACTGGCGGGATCGATGATGGAAACGGCACGTTGTACCTCAACGATGTGCATGTGGACGTTCAGGTTACGGGCTGAGCGGAAAACAGGATGGATATGAACGCCTCAATCGCTATGCTGATCAAGCCCCATGTGGATATGGCGTTGGCCCATCAGTTTCGCTTGGAGCTAGTGCATCCGCACACCCAGCAGCGGATGACGCCTGTTCAACGCGAAGAGTTTCTGACCCACGCTTTCGCAGAGATTGCCAACGGCATGGGTGTTGACCGATTTCTGCAAACACCGGCCGAGCGGCTGGATCAGTTTGCTGTCATGTCGGTGATGAAAAACCATGACACGGCAGGACTACTCCGCAGCCTGGTCAACTCGTTCATGATTGCCTACGCCTGCCCGGAAACCAGCGACCGAGCTTTTGCGGCCCTGGTGCAGATCGAGGGCCTTCGTGCCGAAGTGGCCGACTCCAAGGGCCAGGGCCAAATGACAAACAAGCCGGACTTACAGAAGGCTGCCCGTGAGCTGGAAGCGCATCTGAGCGCCTCCGCAGGCCCAAACCACACACCTCAGTCGCCTTTGTTCAAGGTTCTGATCGGGGCGGACAGGGTTTATGTGAAGTCTGGATACCCGCTCAAGGATGTCCCAAAGGTATTCATGGGTTTTCCGGTGGAGCCGGTTGTTGGCCAACCGATGTAAAGGAAAGAGCAATGGTCTTTGAGAGCATGAAAAAAGAGCTGAGCGAGCTGGTCGGCCTGGTTCGACAGAGTGAGCGCTACTGCGCAGCCGTGGCCTCCAAGCCCGACCTGGCCACGTCCGAATCCCATGCGTTGGAGGTCCAGCGTGAACACCGCATTGCCGAGCTTTCTGCGCGCTACGGCATCGCGGCCTGATCAAGGAAATCAGTATGGAAACGCCTGGCCTAAGCCCTATTCAGGATCTTCTGCACAAAGCGGCAGGGAGCGCTCCCACCCGAGTGCGGCACAAAGACTTCAATGGGTCGCCGAATGATGCGCAGGGAATGCTCAATGTCTGGTTAGCGCGGAACCAGGATGCACGCGTCATCAATGTTGAGACGCTGATGATGTACTCCTCTGCGTCGATGATTAGCGGAGCCAGCCGCAGAGAGATGGGCCTCAGGGTGTGGTACGAGTTGGGTGGTGATGGTGAAATAGCCCCTTGATTCCCCGGCCCCGTCCTATCGGGATCGCGGCTTGGAAGTCGAAAACAGGACGTTGTATCTCTCTGGCTTCAACGTCGATATACGGGGCACGGAGGGACCGCGGCAGCCGCTGCGCTGAACTAATCACATAGCAACTCGCCAACAACAGTTACCCCAATCTGTGGGATGTACCGAGATCCCTGCTGGGTGTTGCCGAGAAGCCGTCCCCAGCTCTTGACTGGCGAACCGAACCCTCCCGAGTCAAAGCGGGCCGCGCACAGCAACGCCGGGAGCGGGCTCAGGCGGTTCCCGGCGTCAACAAGAGGGCTGCGACGAGGGCCCGCAATGGCAAAGGGAGCGATGCCAGGGCAGCGGCGGGCAGAGCGCAAACAGCGCCGAAAGGGGCGTATTTCCGTTGCGGATACGAGGGGGCAGGAACTATGCTGAAGCCCCTTTCTGATTCCAGGCGCATCCATGCTGCTACGCACTGCAACAACAATCTGTGTTCTTGCCACCGGCCTCCTGGTAGGCGCCCCGGCTCCAGCCTGGGTCAAAGAGGCTACCGTCGCCGCTCGCCAGGCGCTCTCGACCTCCCAAATACAAAAAGCTCCTGCAACCGGCACCATTGAGGTTGGGTTTTCGCCCAACAAAGGGGCCGAAGAGCTGGTGTTGAAGGTGCTTCGCTCGGCCCAATCCGAAATCAAGTTGATGGCCTACGCATTTACGAGCGCACGCGTCACAAAATCACTTTTGGAGGCAACTCACCGGGGCGTGCGGGTGAGTGTTCTTGTCGATAGCAAGAGCGCAAGCGCCTCGAAACAAACGCAGGCGGCTCTATCTGCATTATCTACCGCAGGCGCCCAAGTGCGAACCATCGACGTTTTTCCGATTCACCACGACAAAGTGATCATTATCGACAACCAGCACGTTCAGTTGGGCAGCTACAACTATTCGACAGCAGCCGCCACCAAAAACAGTGAAAACGTTCTTGTCAACTGGTCAAATCCCTCGCTCGCCAAAATTTACGAGGGTCATTTCGTAAACAATTGGGCTTTGGCGCAACAATTCACAGGGAACTATTGAATTGGAATTGATTGATTGATATAATTCAATTGCAATCAGTAAGAGGTTCATCATGGGATTCATCAGCGCCATTCAGAAATTGTTCGGTCGCAGCGGCAGGGAAGATTCGGCCGAAGAAATCAATGCGCGAATTGAAGCGCTTGAAGCAAAATATTTCCGGTTCTCTCAAGGCAATGAGCTGATCGGCCCTGCTTATGGCAACGGGGCTGCTGATTACGTTGGCGAAGCGATTCGTGCTGGGCTTTCGAAAGTAAAGGGCAGCGACATGGACTTCAGAAGGGATGAAATGTTCTTCTATGGGGACCCCATGACCGACAACTTTTACATGAACCCCGCAGTTGCAGAGGCCAATTCGCTTTCATCTTCTGATGAGCCGTCATTTTGGATCAACTCGCTCGGCCCAAGTTGGGACGATTAATCTGCTGAGACGCGTCCGCACAAGAAAGTCATAGTTGAATGTGGAAAAAGAAACCTAACGCCACCCCACTGAGCAATGAGGATTTGCTTCGCGTGCAGATCGCCTCAGAAAAATCCGACCTCCGATGGAAGAGGGCTAAACGTGCGCTAGTTGCCGTGATGGCCGCATGGGGTCTCGCGGGCGTCTGGTTGGCAAGCGATCTGGGGCCAGGAAAGAGCAAGGCACACGTCCCGGTCATTCGCATCGAAGGCGGCATCGCAGGCGACAGCACCAAGATCAATGCGGACTCAGTAAATAAATTACTTGCAAAAGCGTTCGATGACGATTCCGCCAGCGCCGTGGTGCTTTATATCGACTCCCCAGGCGGCTCCCCCGCTGAGGCCGACCGGATCGGCAGTTTTATTGCGCGCAAGAAACAGGAAACTGGCAAGCCCTTGTACTCCGTGTGCGCCAATATGTGTGCGTCGGCCGGGTACATGATCGCTATGCATGGTGATGAGATCTATGCAAGCAAATACAGCCTCATCGGCTCTATTGGGGCCATTCTTAGTTCATGGAATTTTTCACAGGCCATCGGCAAAGTGGGCGTGCAGCACAACGCCTACGCCAGTGGCAAGCTCAAGGCCATGCTAAATCCCTATGCGCCCGTCAAGGCGGGGGATGTGGAAAAGGCCCAGGAGCTGGTTGACGGCATGGGTAAAGTCTTTGCAGAGCAGGTGCGCTTTTATCGCAAGGGAAAACTCACGAGCAAGGTGGATCTGTTCACCGGGGAAGTCTGGAGTGGCGAAGAGGCCAAGACCTACGGCCTTGTGGACGTGATTGGCACGCTCGATGACGTGGTTCATGACAAATTCCCCGATGGCTCGCAGATTTTAGACATGGACAAATCTGGCGGCGGTTTCCGCCTCCTGCGCAGCGCTTCCCAAGCCATCAGCCAAGGCATCCAAAGCGGGATGTTGGCCCACGTTCCCTTAATGATGCAATAGTGGAAAGGGTGATCATGCGGTATCGTCTCAACATCCCAAACGGGCTCGATTTCAGTGCCCTAGCCCTCATGTGCTCGTCAGACTCGGAAGTGTTCACCTACAACTCCGGCCCACTGGAAGACGTGTGCGCTGCGTCGGGGCTCGCATTTGCGGAACTCGATGCAGATCCGGAAGAGAGTTTGCGGGTGATCGCAGCTTGGTACGAATTGCACCTGGCCAATGGCGGCGCTCGGCATGATGCTGGCGATACGGCGATCAACGCCATGTCGCGCTGCAGCCTGAGCACCGAGTAACCCGGCGTTCCACACACCCCGCTTTGGGCGTGGGCTTCTGCTGGCAGCCGCCGCCCATTGACGCCGAAACCCCGCAGCAAGTGGCGACCTCCCTATTACCGGCCGCCACCCTCGTTCTTGCCCAGGACTTTGAGGGCGCGAGCCCCCATCCAGACTGTCCATGTGCCTATGCCGACGCCAAAGACGGCCTCTAATTCGCTGACTAGGGAGTCCGGGATATAGCCGTTCAGGCGCAGAACCCCAAGCAGGACGGCGAGGCCACCGCAGACATGTGCGAAGTACGCGATGTACTTGAGTTTGTTGGGGTTCTAAGCCAGAACCGCCGAAATTTCCGTCATCCCAGCTCCAGCCCCGCCACGAGCGCATCCAGGTCGATCATCTTGCCGTCGCTCTGGAAGGTGTAATGCCCGTTCAGCAGGATGTGCCGCCAGGCCGCCGGCGATATCTGGGTCAGGAGAGCGTGCGCCTTGGCGTTGCCGCTCGCCTCGTACTTCATCAGCAGCCGCGAGAGGATGGCCGAGTTGTAGAAGATGACCGCGTTGGCGATCAGCCTGGCGCACTGGTTGCTGATCTCAATTTCGATGTCGGTGCGCCCGGTCAATTCCTTCTTGCCGCCGACCTGGGCGATGGTTGAGCGTAGCTGGTGATAGGACTCGATGCGGTTCTGTGAGCGGTGAACGTTGCGCTCCAGTTGCGGATCGCGCAGGTAGCGCAGCGTGTAGATGCTGCGGATGAGCTTGTCGAACTCGAACACCGCGCGCCGCGTGGGGTTCGGCGCGGTGTAGGTGCATAGCTTGCGGATCAGCGTGCCCTGCGTCATCTCCTTCAGTCCGAGCGTGGCGACAATCTGGTCGAGGTTCGGCTTCTCGCTGACTATGAGATCGCGGTCGATTCTCCCGGCCGGCCGGATCAGGCACTGATCGTACAGCGCCGGATCGTCGGCACTGTAGAGTTCCTTCAACTGATCGCCAAGGTCGGTGAAGCGCGGCTCGAAACGCAGGCCGAACCAGTGCAGGATAGCGAAGTTGGCCTTGTTGACGCTGTGCATGTCGCCGGTGATCGCGGTCGGCACGATGTCCGACGTGTTGCGATACCAGATGTCGAACACGTGATGGGCCTCGTAATCGTGCGCGCCGATCAGGTAGCCGTTGAGCGGCACGTGGTTGCACAGCAGCGTGTAGGCGACCACGCCCTTGCCGCGCCCAAAGTATTTGCGCGAGTGGCGCGCTTTCACGGTCGGCCGCTCGACGCCGAATTTCTGACCATCGACGGCACCGTACAGTGCATCGAGGTCGAACGAGTAGTACGGGAAGATCGGCAGCGCGGCGATGGCGTTGCTGATGCAGTCGTTGGCCGCGTGCAGCGTTGCGTGGCGCAGGTACTGTTGGTAGGCGCTCTCCAGCACGTGGTACGGGATGTCGCTGGTGCGTGCCATGACCTGGTTGCCGTGGTTCATCGCCTGCGCGATGATGACCGCCATCAGGCTGTCGGCGTCGGCGACCTTCTTCGCATAGCGCGGCTGCAAAGGCGTCAGCGCCGACAGGAACTGGCACTGGCCGTTGACGAAGCGGAACACGTCGGCCACGTCGCAGAACGGCAGTTGCTCGTAGAACGCCTTCTCGCGCGCCTTCTGGTTCTCGCCCTTGGGCTTGCGCCATGTCAGCTTCTGCGTGTCCTTGTCGTATTCTAGGTGCGTCAGCTTGCCCTGCTTCAGCTCGCGGTTGAAGGCCAGCCACTGAGCGCGCAGCTCGGTCGCGAGCGCATCGAGCTGGGCATCGAGTGGCTGCCGCAGGAACGGGATGTCGATCTGCGCCAGCACGGCGGCCTTCTCATCCAGCGAAACCAGCTCGTCGGAAAAATGCCGGTGCTGCAAGCTGTCGTCGAGGTAGAGTTCACCCGACTGGAAGCGCTTCCTGACCTGGCGGTACAGCCAGAACTCGTAGCGGTCGGCATGCAGGTCCGTCGGCTTGCCATCGGCATCGAAGGTCAGCAGGTACGGTCGCAAGCGTTTCGGCAGCGTGGCCGCTGGACATTCGGCGAGCGGCCGTTGCGATAGGCGCTGCTGTTTGGCGAACACGTCCTTGGCCCAGGCCAGCGCCACGAGCCACGGGCTGCCCGGATCAGTGCCAGCGAGGTCGAGCGCGACATACAGCGGCCGAAGATGGCGGCGGATGCGCTCAGCCAGGCCGTCCACCGCCTGCCAGTGCAAAGCCAGCTTGCTCACCGGCTTCACGCTCATGCGCTGCGCGGTGGTTTGCAGCGTATCGCGGGGCATGATTTTGTAGGCGCGCTGGCGCACATCGCCGAACGGCGTGGGATCGGGCACGCTGTCGTCGATGTAAAGCGACAGCAGGCGGCCGACCTGCGGTGTGTCTTGCTGACGGCGCACCTGCTCGGCGACAAAGGATTGCTTTGCGCCCGCACTGCTTTCGTCCTCCAACTGCTTCATGTGGTAGGCCATCGCATCGACCAGGTTGTCGGAAAGCTGCCGGTAGCGCACCCAGGCATAGCAAAGCAGGTAGAGGTAGGTCTGATCGGCCTTCAGGTTGCGTAGATCGTGGACGGTGTAGAAGTTCGCCAGGCTGGCGTAGTACAGCAGATTCTGCTGCGAGACGCCGAGCTTGGGCAGCAGCGCCTTGGCGATCCGGTGCAGCGGCTCCAGCGTGGCGCGCTTTTCGCGTTCGCGGGCCATCTGACGCCAGCCAAAGTCCTTGGCGTCCTGCTTGAGCGCCGCCAATTGCGACAGGGTGTCGTCACGCACTAGAAGCCGACCCAGCGCGGCCTTGGCCGATTCGTCCAACACTTCCGACAGCAGGCCAGCCAGCCGCCGACGCTCGGCGGACAGGGCTTCGCTCACCAGCTCTTGCAGGGTGGTATAGCCGGGCCGGATGATCTTGTGCTCGTTTAGCCAGACGATCAGCTCGGCGGCGATGAACCCCGGCATCACGTCGCGCCGCACGGTCTGCGCGGCCTGCTGCGCGAGCTGCGCCAGGAACTCGGCCGCCCACGGCCGGTAGCCGAACAGATCGGCAATCCACTCGCGCTGGGTGTAGTGCTCGTGCTTGGAGATTGGCTTGTGCTCGAAGGACTCGCCGTGGAAGTAGCGGCTCAGCACGAAGGCGCAATCGTGCTCGACCTCACTCCAGTCGAAGCGGAAGAAGGCATGCTTGGCCTTGAAGTAACCGATCTGCAAGATGCAATAGACCTGGGCATGGAGACCAGGCCGGCTGCTGGCGAGCGCCAGTTCGGTTTCAGTCAACGCCAAGTATTCCAGCCGCTGGGCGTCGTCGAAGTCCGGCAGGCCGTACAGGGCTTCCTGCTCGGCGTCCGACAGGACGGTCAATCGTTCGCTCTTGGTCGTCATCGCGATGACGCTCCACGAGAGCCCGTCCAACCAACCCGTGCCAGGGTCTCGATCAGCGTGGTTCGCTTGACGCCGAAGTTGCGGCACACCGCCGCCTTGGACATGCCGCCATCGAGCGCAGCGACGATGGCCTCCAGCTTCTCGCCGGTGATCGCCTGCGGCCGGCCGCCGATCCGGCCGCGTTTGCGGGCGGCAGCCAGACCGGCGACGACACGTTCCTGGATCAAGGCGCGTTCGTACTGCGCGAGCGCGCCGAACACCTGGAACAGAAACTCGCCCGAGGGCGTCGTGGTATCCAGGTTCTCCGTCAGCGAGCGGAACGCCACCTGCTTTTTCTTGAGCGAGGTCACGATGGCGAGCAAGTGCGACAACGAACGGCCGAGCCGGTCGAGCTTCCACACGACCAACACGTCGCCAGGGCGAACGAATTCGAGCGCCCGCGCCAGGCCCGCGCGGTCGTCCTTCGCGCCGGAAGCATGATCCTCGAACAGATGCCGCGCATCGACGCCGACGGCGAGCAGCGCATCGCGCTGCAAGTTCGTGCTCTGGCGGTCGGAGTCCGACGACACGCGCATGTAACCTACCAACATAAGCGGAAAACCATTAAGACGAGGTTTCCGTATGGTAGCGTCTGGCGACAGAGTTTTCCGCACAATTTTGCGGCCACTCGGAGGTTGGTGCAGATGTCACTTTCAGAAGGCGACAGCACGAAATATCAAAAGTCGACCGCACGGTCTTTTCTGACGTTGGAGTCGCCTCAGAAAACGGAAAATAAAGCACGCTAAGGCGTAGTTCCCTCGGGCTACACCGCGTCCGCACTGCGCGGTTCTTTCTTCCCTTGCAGTGACGCAATCAGCGGGCAGGAAACGTTCCCCTTCCGCGCATGGCAGGCGCACACCAAATCAGACAGCACGGCCTCCATGCGCGCCAGGTCAGCCATCCTCTCGCGCACGTCCTTGAGCTTGTGCTCGGCCAGGCTGCTGGCTTCCTCGCAATGGGTGCCATCCTCCAGCCGCAGCAGCTCGGCGATCTCATCCAGGCTGAAGCCCAACCGCTGGGCTGATTTCACGAAGCGCACCCGCGTCACATCCGCCTCGCCATAGCGGCGGATGCTGCCATAGGGCTTGTCCGGCTCCGGCAACAAGCCCTTGCGCTGATAGAACCGGATTGTTTCCACGTTGACCCCGGCCGCCTTGGCGAAAACGCCAATAGTCAGATTCTCCAAATTTTTTTCCATATCGCTTGACTCCGTACATTGGTACGGAAGTAAGCTTAAGCTATCCAATCCAGATTTGAAAGGACAAGCGTATGTCTGAACCTCAAAACGGGCGCGGGGCGCTCTTCACTGGCGGGCTAGCCGCCATCCTCGCCTCGGCTTGCTGCCTGGGGCCGCTGGTTCTGATCGCCCTGGGGTTCAGCGGCGCTTGGATCGGCAACTTGACGGTGTTGGAACCTTATCGCCCGATCTTCATCGGCGCGGCGTTGGTGGCGCTGTTTTTCGCCTGGCGGCGCATCTACCGACCGGCGCAAGCCTGCAAACCAGGGGATGTGTGTGCGATTCCCCAAGTGCGCGCTACTTACAAGCTCATTTTCTGGGTCGTGGCCGCGCTGGTTCTGGTCGCGCTCGGATTTCCCTACGTCATGCCATTTTTCTATTAATCACAGGAGTTCATCATGAAAAAACTGTTTGCCTCTCTCGCCATCGCTGCCGTTGTTGCCCCCGTGTGGGCCGCCACCCAGACCGTCACGCTGTCCGTACCGGGCATGACCTGCTCCGCTTGTCCGATCACCGTCAAGAAGGCGATTTCCAAGGTCGAAGGCGTCAGCAAAGTTAACGTGACCTTCGAGACACGCGAAGCGGTTGTCACCTTCGATGATGCCAAGACCAGCGTGCAGAAGCTGACCAAGGCCACCGAAGACGCAGGCTATCCGTCCAGCGTCAAGAAGTGAGGCACTGAAAACGGCAGCGCAGCACATCTGACGCCCTTGTCTGCTACCACAAACGAAAAAGGATCTGTCGCATGACCCATCTAAAAATCACCGGCATGACCTGCGACTCGTGCGCGGCGCACGTCAAGGAAGCGCTGGAAAAAGTACCCGGCGTCCAATCTGCCATAGTGTCCTATGCCAAGGGCGCGGCCCAGCTCGCCCTTGATCCAGGCACAGCGCCGGACGCACTGACCGCCGCCGTGGCTGGCCTGGGCTACAAAGCGATGCTCGCCGATGCCCCGCCGACCGACAACCGCACTGGGCTGTTCGACAAGGTGCGCGGCTGGATGGGTGCCGCCGACAAGGGCAGCGGCGGCGAGCGCCCGTTGCAAGTCGCCGTGATCGGCAGCGGTGGAGCCGCGATGGCGGCAGCACTGAAGGCCGTCGAGCAAGGCGCGCAGGTCACGCTGATTGAGCGCGGCACCATCGGCGGCACCTGCGTCAACGTCGGTTGTGTGCCGTCCAAGATCATGATCCGCGCCGCCCACATCGCCCATCTGCGCCGGGAAAGCCCATTCGACGGCGGCATGCCACCCACACCGCCGACGATCTTGCGCGAGCGGCTGCTGGCCCAGCAGCAGGCCCGTGTCGAAGAACTCCGTCATGCCAAGTACGAAGGCATCCTGGACGGCAATTCAGCCATCACCGTTCTGCACGGTGAAGCGCGTTTCAAGGACGACCAGAGCCTTATCGTTAGTTTGAACGAGGGTGGTGAGCGCGTCGTGATGTTCGACCGCTGCCTGGTCGCCACGGGTGCCAGTCCGGCCATGCCGCCGATTCCGGGCCTGAAAGAGTCACCCTACTGGACTTCGACCGAGGCCTTGGTCAGCGACACCATTCCCGAACGCCTGGCCGTCATCGGCTCGTCGGTGGTGGCGCTGGAACTGGCGCAAGCCTTCGCCCGGCTGGGTAGCCAGGTCACGATCCTTGCGCGCAGCACGCTGTTCTTCCGCGAAGACCCTGCCATCGGCGAGGCCGTCACAGCCGCCTTCCGTGCCGAAGGAATCAAGGTACTGGAACATACGCAAGCCAGCCAAGTCGCCCATGTGGACGGCGAATTCGTGCTGACCACTGGACAGGGCGAAGTGCGCGCCGACAAGCTGCTGGTCGCCACCGGCCGGACACCGAACACGCGCAGCCTGGCATTGGAAGCGGCGGGGGTAGCCGTCAATGCGCAGGGGGCCATCGTCATCGACAAGGGCATGCGCACCAGTAGCCCGAACATCTACGCGGCCGGCGACTGCACCGACCAGCCGCAGTTCGTCTACGTGGCAGCGGCCGCCGGCACCCGTGCCGCGATCAACATGACCGGCGGCGACGCAGCCCTCAATCTGACCGCGATGCCGGCAGTGGTGTTCACCGACCCGCAAGTCGCCACCGTGGGCTACAGCGAGGCGGAAGCGCACCACGATGGCATCGAGACCGACAGTCGCACGCTGACACTCGACAACGTTCCGCGAGCGCTTGCCAACTTCGACACACGCGGCTTCATCAAGCTGGTCATCGAGGAAGGTAGCGGACGGCTCATCGGCGTGCAGGCGGTGGCCCCGGAAGCGGGCGAACTGATCCAGACGGCGGTGCTCGCCATCCGCAACCGCATGACGGTGCAGGAACTGGCCGACCAGTTGTTCCCCTACCTGACAATGGTCGAGGGGTTGAAGCTTGCGGCGCAGACCTTCAACAAGGACGTGAAGCAGCTTTCCTGCTGCGCTGGATAAAAAAAGGAGGTTTTCAATGAGCGCCTACACCGTGTCCCGGCTGGCCCTTGATGCCGGGGTGAGCGTGCATATCGTGCGCGACTACCTGCTGCGCGGATTGCTGCGTCCGGTGGCGTGCACCCCGGGCGGCTATGGCCTGTTCGATGATGCCGCCTTGCAACGGCTGTGCTTCGTGCGGGCGGCCTTCGAGGCGGGCATCGGCCTGGACGCACTGGCGCGGCTGTATCGGGCGCTGGATGCGGCGGACCGCGATGAAACAGCCGCGCAGCTTGCCGTTCTGCGCCAGTTCGTCGAGCGTCGGCGCGAAGCGTTGGCCGATCTGGAAGTGCAGTTGGCCGCCATGCCGACCAAGGCGGCACAGCACGCGGAGAGTCTGCCATGAACAACCCCGAGCGCTTGCCGGCCGAGACGCACAAGCCGTTCACCGGCTACGTGTGGGGCGCGCTGGCCGTGCTCACCTGTCCCTGCCATTTGCCGATTCTCGCCATTGTGCTGGCCGGCACGACGGCTGGCGCGTTCATCGGGGAGAACTGGGGTATTGCAGCCCTCACGCTGACCGGCTTGTTCGTCCTGTCTGTGACACGACTGCTGCGGGCCTTCAAAGATCGATCATGAGCGCTTCCCATTGAGACAAACCACGCTGTCGCTACGTTGCCTCATGCCGGCATCAAATTCGGCTGAGTAGCTTCTCGCCATCTGGACGTAGCTCACCCTTGGGTGAAACATGCCGATACAGGGTCTGCCGCGTGACGCCAAGTTCCTGGCACAGGTCGCCGACCTTGGTCTCTGGCTGACCCATTGCCGCCATCGCCAGCCGCAGCTTGGCGGCGGTCATCTTGAACGGCCGGCCGCCTTTCCGCCCGCGCGCGCGGGCCGAGGCTAGGCCGGCAATCGTGCGCTCCGCGATCAACTCGCGCTCGAACTCGGCCAGGGCGGCGAAGATGCCAAAGACCAGCTTGCCGGCGGCGGTCGTGGTGTCGATGGCCGCGCCGTGCCCGGTTAATACCTTCAAGCCGATGCCGCGCCCAGTCAGGTCGTGCACGGTGTTGATGAGATGTCGCAGGTCGCGTCCGAGCCGATCCAGTTTCCACACGACCAGTGTGTCGCCAGTTCGCAACGCCTTCAGGCAGCTCGTCAAGCCGGGCCGATCCTCGCGCATGCCGGATGCCTGGTCCTCGTAAAGATGTACTGGATCGACCCCGGCGGCAATCAGCGCGTCGCGCTGCAAATCGGTAGCCTGGGAGCCGTCCGCCTTCGATACCCGCATGTAGCCTATCAGCATGTCGTACCTGTCACATATACGTTCGATTATGTGACAGTGTGAGCCAGAACGTGCCGGTCGTCAAAAATTGTCACTTAACCCGTAATTCTGTCTAAGGCATACAAAGGGTGTTTATGGTTAGTAAAGTGACGGCGCAAGACAGCATCGTGCAGGGGACTTGTCGTTTTCAGAAGACGGCTGCACTGAACGTCAGAAGCCGACTGCACTATAGCAGCGGAGGGGTTGGATCCATCAGGCAACGACGGGCTGCTGCCGGCCATCAGCGGACGCAGGGAGGACTTTCCGCAACCGGCCGTTCGATGCGGCACCGATGGCCTTCGCGCAGGGGTAGTGAATCCGCCAGGATTGACTTGCGCTGCCCTACCTCTCACTAGTGAGGGGCGGCAGCGCATCAAGCGGTGAGCGCACTCCGGCACCGCCAACTTTCAGCACATGCGTGTAAATCATCGTCGTAGAGACGTCGGAATGGCCGAGCAGATCCTGCACGGTTCGAATGTCGTAACCGCTGCGGAGCAAGGCCGTCGCGAACGAGTGGCGGAGGGTGTGCGGTGTGGCGGGCTTCGTGATGCCTGCTTGTTCTACGGGGCACTGTTGCAAATAGTCGGTGGTGATAAACTTATCATCCCCTTTTGCTGATGGAGCTGCACATGAACCCATTCAAAGGCCGGCATTTTCAGCGTGACATCATTCTGTGGGCCGTACGCTGGTACTGCAAATACGGCATCAGTTACCGTGAGCTGCAGGAGATGCTGGCTGAACGCGGAGTGAATGTCGATCACTCCACGATTTACCGCTGGGTTCAGCGTTATGCGCCTGAAATGGAAAAACGGCTGCGCTGGTACTGGCGTAACCCTTCCGATCTTTGCCCGTGGCACATGGATGAAACCTACGTGAAGGTCAATGGCCGCTGGGCGTATCTGTACCGGGCCGTCGACAGCCGGGGCCGCACTGTCGATTTTTATCTCTCCTCCCGTCGTAACAGCAAAGCTGCATACCGGTTTCTGGGTAAAATCCTCAACAACGTGAAGAAGTGGCAGATCCCGCGATTCATCAACACGGATAAAGCGCCCGCCTATGGTCGCGCGCTTGCTCTGCTCAAACGCGAAGGCCGGTGCCCGTCTGACGTTGAACACCGACAGATTAAGTACCGGAACAACGTGATTGAATGCGATCATGGCAAACTGAAACGGATAATCGGCGCCACGCTGGGATTTAAATCCATGAAGACGGCTTACGCCACCATCAAAGGTATTGAGGTGATGCGTGCACTACGCAAAGGCCAGGCCTCAGCATTTTATTATGGTGATCCCCTGGGCGAAATGCGCCTGGTAAGCAGAGTTTTTGAAATGTAAGGCCTTTGAATAAGACAAAAGGCTGCCTCATCGCTAACTTTGCAACAGTGCCTTCTACGGCACGTTTGAAGGCGCGCTGAAAGGTCTGGTCATACATGTGATGGCGACGCACGACACCGCTCCGTGGATCGGTCGAATGCGTGTGCTGCGCAAAAACCCAGAACCACGGCCAGGAATGCCCGGCGCGCGGATACTTCCGCTCAAGGGCGTCGGGAAGCGCAACGCCGCTGCGGCCCTCGGCCTGGTCCTTCAGCCACCATGCCCGTGCACGCGACAGCTGCTCGCGCAGGCTGGGTGCCAAGCTCTCGGGTAACATCAAGGCCCGATCCTTGGAGCCCTTGCCCTCCCGCACGATGATCGTGCCGTGATCGAAATCCAGATCCTTGACCCGCAGTTGCAAACCCTCACTGATCCGCATGCCCGTTCCATACAGAAGCTGGGCGAACAAACGATGCTCGCCTTCCAGAAAACCGAGGATGCGAACCACTTCATCCGGGGTCAGCACCACCGGCAAGCGCCGCGACGGCCGAGGTCTTCCGATCTCCTGAAGCCAGGGCAGATCCGTGCACAGCACCTTGCCGTAGAAGAACAGCAAGGCCGCCAATGCCTGACGATGCGTGGAGACCGAAACCTTGCGCTCGTTCGCCAGCCAGGACAGAAATGCCTCGACTTCGCTGCTGCCCAAGGTTGCCGGGTGACGCACACCGTGGAAACGGATGAAGGCACGAACCCAGTGGACATAAGCCTGTTCGGTTCGTAAACTGTAATGCAAGTAGCGTATGCGCTCACGCAACTGGTCCAGAACCTTGACCGAACGCAGCGGTGGTAACGGCGCAGTGGCGGTTTTCATGGCTTGTTATGACTGTTTTTTTGTACAGTCTATGCCTCGGGCATCCAAGCAGCAAGCGCGTTACGCCGTGGGTCGATGTTTGATGTTATGGAGCAGCAACGATGTTACGCAGCAGGGCAGTCGCCCTAAAACAAAGTTGGGCGCACAATAAGGCTCCTCGCAGAGTTGCTTGAAAGTTGTTACGATTCAAATTCAATCATGAGATAGTCGGCAGATGAGCATTTCCAAGAACGCAGACAAGTAAGCCGCAGCAACCTTCATTTTTCGGTTGTTGCGGCGTTCTCAAGAATCCTTTTGCTCTACGGGAGCGCCGCCAAATCCTTTGTTCAAGGAGATGGTTTCGTGCGCTCAAAAAATTTTAGTTGGCGGTACTCCCTTGCCGCCACGGTGTTGTTGTTATCACCGTTCGATTTATTGGCATCACTCGGCATGGACATGTACTTGCCGGCAGTGCCGTTTATGCCAAACGCGCTTGGTACGACAGCGAGCACAATTCAGCTTACGCTGACAACGTACTTGGTCATGATTGGTGCCGGTCAGCTCTTGTTTGGACCGCTATCGGACCGACTGGGGCGCCGCCCCGTTCTACTGGGAGGTGGCCTCGCCTACGTTGTGGCGTCAATGGGCCTCGCTCTTACGTCATCGGCTGAAGTCTTTCTGGGGCTTCGGATTCTTCAGGCTTGTGGTGCCTCGGCGTGCCTTGTTTCCACGTTTGCAACAGTACGTGACATTTACGCAGGTCGCGAGGAAAGTAATGTCATTTACGGCATACTCGGATCCATGCTGGCCATGGTCCCGGCGGTAGGCCCATTGCTCGGAGCGCTCGTCGACATGTGGCTTGGGTGGCGGGCTATCTTTGCGTTTCTAGGTTTGGGCATGATCGCTGCATCTGCAGCAGCGTGGCGATTCTGGCCTGAAACCCGGGTGCAACGAGTTGCGGGCTTGCAATGGTCGCAGCTGCTACTCCCCGTTAAGTGCCTGAACTTCTGGTTGTACACGTTGTGTTACGCCGCTGGAATGGGTAGCTTCTTCGTCTTTTTCTCCATTGCGCCCGGACTAATGATGGGCAGGCAAGGTGTGTCTCAGCTTGGCTTCAGCCTGCTGTTCGCCACAGTGGCAATTGCCATGGTGTTTACAGCTCGTTTTATGGGGCGTGTAATACCCAAGTGGGGCAGCCCAAGCGTCTTGCGAATGGGAATGGGATGCCTGATAGCTGGAGCAGTATTGCTTGCCATCACCGAAATATGGGCTTCGCAGTCCGTGTTAGGCTTTATTTCTCCAATGTGGCTAGTGGGTATTGGTGTCGCCACAGCGGTATCTGTGGCGCCCAATGGCGCTCTTCGAGGATTCGACCATGTTGCTGGAACGGTCACGGCAGTCTACTTCTGCTTGGGCGGTGTACTGCTAGGAAGCATCGGAACGTTGATCATTTCGCTGTTGCCGCGCAACACGGCTTGGCCGGTTGTCGTGTACTGTTTGACCCTTGCAACAGTCGTGCTCGGTCTGTCTTGTGTTTCCCGAGCGGAGGGCTCTCGCGGCCAGGGGGAGCATGATGTGGTCGCGCTACAAAGTGCGGAAAGTACGTCAAATCCCAATCGTTGAGAGAATGTGGCAAGCTATCGCCCAACAAATCGCTGCAGCCGACCCAAAACCGCTACGCGGTTTCGGTCGGCTGAGCTCAGGCGTTAGACATCATGAGGGTAGCGGTGACCATCGAAATTTCGAACCAACTATCAGAGGTGCTAAGCGTCATTGAGCGCCATCTGGAATCAACGTTGCTGGCCGTGCATTTGTACGGCTCCGCAGTGGATGGCGGCCTGAAGCCATACAGCGATATTGATTTGTTGGTTACTGTGGCCGTAAAGCTTGATGAAACGACGCGGCGAGCATTGCTCAATGACCTTATGGAGGCTTCGGCTTTCCCTGGCGAGAGCGAGACGCTCCGCGCTATAGAAGTCACCCTTGTCGTGCATGACGACATCATCCCGTGGCGTTATCCGGCTAAGCGCGAGCTGCAATTTGGAGAATGGCAGCGCAATGACATTCTTGCGGGTATCTTCGAGCCAGCCATGATCGACATTGATCTAGCTATCCTGCTTACAAAAGCAAGAGAACATAGCGTTGCCTTGGTAGGTCCGGCAGCGGAGGAATTCTTTGACCCGGTTCCTGAACAGGATCTATTCGAGGCGCTGAGGGAAACCTTGAAGCTATGGAACTCGCAGCCCGACTGGGCCGGCGATGAGCGAAATGTAGTGCTTACGTTGTCCCGCATTTGGTACAGCGCAATAACCGGCAAAATCGCGCCGAAGGATGTCGCTGCCGACTGGGCAATAAAACGCCTACCTGCCCAGTATCAGCCCGTCTTACTTGAAGCTAAGCAAGCTTATCTGGGACAAAAAGAAGATCACTTGGCCTCACGCGCAGATCACTTGGAAGAATTTATTCGCTTTGTGAAAGGCGAGATCATCAAGTCAGTTGGTAAATGATGTCTAACAATTCGTTCAAGCCGACCGCGCTACGCGCGGCGGCTTAACTCCGGCGTTAGATGCACTAAGCACATAATTGCTCACAGCCAAACTATCAGGTCAAGTCTGCTTTTATTATTTTTAAGCGTGCATAATAAGCCCTACACAAATTGGGAGATATATCATGAAAGGCTGGCTTTTTCTTGTTATCGCAATAGTTGGCGAAGTAATCGCAACATCCGCATTAAAATCTAGCGAGGGCTTTACTAAGCTTGCCCCTTCCGCCGTTGTCATAATCGGTTATGGCATCGCATTTTATTTTCTTTCTCTGGTTCTGAAATCCATCCCTGTCGGTGTTGCTTATGCAGTCTGGTCGGGACTCGGCGTCGTCATAATTACAGCCATTGCCTGGTTGCTTCATGGGCAAAAGCTTGATGCGTGGGGCTTTGTAGGTATGGGGCTCATAATTGCTGCCTTTTTGCTCGCCCGATCCCCATCGTGGAAGTCGCTGCGGAGGCCGACGCCATGGTGACGGTGTTCGGCATTCTGAATCTCACCGAGGACTCCTTCTTCGATGAGAGCCGGCGGCTAGACCCCGCCGGCGCTGTCACCGCGGCGATCGAAATGCTGCGAGTCGGATCAGACGTCGTGGATGTCGGACCGGCCGCCAGCCATCCGGACGCGAGGCCTGTATCGCCGGCCGATGAGATCAGACGTATTGCGCCGCTCTTAGACGCCCTGTCCGATCAGATGCACCGTGTTTCAATCGACAGCTTCCAACCGGAAACCCAGCGCTATGCGCTCAAGCGCGGCGTGGGCTACCTGAACGATATCCAAGGATTTCCTGACCCTGCGCTCTATCCCGATATTGCTGAGGCGGACTGCAGGCTGGTGGTTATGCACTCAGCGCAGCGGGATGGCATCGCCACCCGCACCGGTCACCTTCGACCCGAAGACGCGCTCGACGAGATTGTGCGGTTCTTCGAGGCGCGGGTTTCCGCCTTGCGACGGAGCGGGGTCGCTGCCGACCGGCTCATCCTCGATCCGGGGATGGGATTTTTCTTGAGCCCCGCACCGGAAACATCGCTGCACGTGCTGTCGAACCTTCAAAAGCTGAAGTCGGCGTTGGGGCTTCCGCTATTGGTCTCGGTGTCGCGGAAATCCTTCTTGGGCGCCACCGTTGGCCTTCCTGTAAAGGATCTGGGTCCAGCGAGCCTTGCGGCGGAACTTCACGCGATCGGCAATGGCGCTGACTACGTCCGCACCCACGCGCCTGGAGATCTGCGAAGCGCAATCACCTTCTCGGAAACCCTCGCGAAATTTCGCAGTCGCGACGCCAGAGACCGAGGGTTAGATCATGCCTAGCATTCACCTTCCGGCCGCCCGCTAGCGGACCCTGGTCAGGTTCCGCGAAGGTGGGCGCAGACATGCTGGGCTCGTCAGGATCAAACTGCACTATGAGGCGGCGGTTCATACCGCGCCAGGGGAGCGAATGGACAGCGAGGAGCCTCCGAACGTTCGGGTCGCCTGCTCGGGTGATATCGACGAGGTTGTGCGGCTGATGCACGACGCTGCGGCGTGGATGTCCGCCAAGGGAACGCCCGCCTGGGACGTCGCGCGGATCGACCGGACATTCGCGGAGACCTTCGTCCTGAGATCCGAGCTCCTAGTCGCGAGTTGCAGCGACGGCATCGTCGGCTGTTGCACCTTGTCGGCCGAGGATCCCGAGTTCTGGCCCGACGCCCTCAAGGGGGAGGCCGCATATCTGCACAAGCTCGCGGTGCGACGGACACATGCGGGCCGGGGTGTCAGCTCCGCGCTGATCGAGGCTTGCCGCCATGCCGCGCGAACGCAGGGGTGCGCCAAGCTGCGGCTCGACTGCCACCCGAACCTGCGTGGCCTATACGAGCGGCTCGGATTCACCCACGTCGACACTTTCAATCCCGGCTGGGATCCAACCTTCATCGCAGAACGCCTAGAACTCGAAATCTAACGTCCGTTCGGGCATCGAGGTCCATGTCGGGGTGGGACGGGCCCGTGGCTTCAAGATCACTTGCAGTCCGACCGCGATGTCTTGGTTGCGCGAGAGGTTGTCGATATCCTCCACTTCCATCATCAACCCTGGATAATGCCGCCGCCGTCATCGCCGCCGACGCCCGTGCCGGGCTTTTCGGGCCTGTCAGGCTTGCTCGGCCTTCAGCCTGCCTGGGCGAGATCTCCGGCGGACGGATTAACGGCGGAGCTTCGCCGCCTTTCGTGCGTGTGAAGGCCGAAGATAGTTCTCTCAAAAACATCCGTTTATGAGAGATACCAAATGTCATTTTCAGAAGACGACTGCACCAGTTGATTGGGCGTAATGGCTGTTGTGCAGCCAGCTCCTGACAGTTCAATATCAGAAGTGATCTGCACCAATCTCGACTATGCTCAATACTCGTGTGGGCTCTGTTGCAAAAATCGTGAAGCTTGAGCATGCTTGGCGGAGATTGGACGGACGGAACGATGACGGATTTCAAGTGGCGCCATTTCCAGGGTGATGTGATCCTGTGGGCGGTGCGCTGGTATTGTCGCTATCCGATCAGCTATCGCGACCTTGAGGAAATGCTGGCGGAACGCGGCATTTCGGTCGACCATACGACGATCTATCGCTGGGTCCAGTGCTACGCCCCGGAGATGGAGAAGCGGCTGCGCTGGTTCTGGCGGCGTGGCTTTGATCCGAGCTGGCGCCTGGATGAAACCTACGTCAAGGTGCGGGGCAAGTGGACCTACCTGTACCGGGCAGTCGACAAGCGGGGCGACACGATCGATTTCTACCTGTCGCCGACCCGCAGCGCCAAGGCAGCGAAGCGGTTCCTGGGCAAGGCCCTGCGAGGCCTGAAGCACTGGGAAAAGCCTGCCACGCTCAATACCGACAAAGCGCCGAGCTATGGTGCAGCGATCACCGAATTGAAGCGCGAAGGAAAGCTGGACCGGGAGACGGCCCACCGGCAGGTGAAGTATCTCAATAACGTGATCGAGGCCGATCACGGAAAGCTCAAGATACTGATCAAGCCGGTGCGCGGTTTCAAATCGATCCCCACGGCCTATGCCACGATCAAGGGATTCGAAGTCATGCGAGCCCTGCGCAAAGGACAGGCTCGCCCCTGGTGCCTGCAGCCCGGCATCAGGGGCGAGGTGCGCCTTGTGGAGAGAGCTTTTGGCATTGGGCCCTCGGCGCTGACGGAGGCCATGGGCATGCTCAACCACCATTTCGCAGCAGCCGCCTGATCGGCGCAGAGCGACAGCCTACCTCTGACTGCCGCCAATCTTTGCAACAGAGCCTCCGTCGCCATGCTCACCTCGCTTTGGTGCACACGAGTATTGAGCATAGTCGAGATTGGTGCAGATCACTTCTGATATTGAACTGTCAGGAGCTGGCTGCACAACAGCCATTACGCCCAATCAACTGGTGCAGTCGTCTTCTGAAAATGACAGCAGAGGACCGTTGAAGGCCTGTCGAAAAACAAATGTTTTCCGACAGGCCTTGGCCTAGCGCACGCCCGCCTTGCAGCGTTCTGTGAATAGCGCTTAGTAATGACGGCGTATATACTTTGTTAGTATCAAGTGGCAGGAGGCCCCGATCATGTCAAAACAAGCCGTTTTCACGATGAAGCTGGAGCCTGAGTTGCGCGCCGAGTTTATGGCCGAAGCCGAGGCGGCCCATCGCCCGGCGTCGCAAGTGCTGCGCGAGCTGATGCGCGAGTTCGTTCAGCGCCAGCGCGAGTCGCGCGAGTACGACGAGTTCCTGCGCCGCAAGGTCGAAGCCGGCCGGGCTTCGATGCGCGCTGGATTGGGGCGGTCGAACGATGAAGTTGAGGCCGAATTCGCCGCACGGCGTGCCAGTGTGGCGAGCCAGGCGTGAGGGTTGTTTGGACGCCCGAAGCGCAGCAAGACCGTGCCGATGTGTGGGACTACATCGCAGCCGACAATCCGCGCGCGGCGGCCCGGATGGATGAGATTTTCAGCGACGCGGCCGCCCGCTTGATCCAGCACCCCATGCTGGGCAAGCCGGGAAAGATTCCCGGGACCCGCGAGTTGATCCCGCACGAAAGCTATCGCCTGGTGTATCAGATCGACGGCGAAACGGTGTGGATACTGACGCTGGTTCATACTGCCCGCCTGTGGCCGCCTGTGCGCGATTAAGATATGATCATGGCAACAATGAAACGGCGCGTTGACAGACTGCTTTCGAGCCAGACCGCGGTCGGCGGCAGGCGGCCAGTTGCGGACGGTCAAGCATCTTCCCGGTAGCGGACGTTCAATAGTGTCTCTGACCTGCTTCGCTCCCTCTATGAAGGGAGGTCGCTGGCCCATCCGCGCACTCACAGCCTGCCAGTAGGCGCAAATTGGCAGCGCTCCGTCCGGCAGCGCACAGACTGCGGCCGTACGTCCGCGTAGGTTCGCTTCAGCAGTTTCGATTCGAAAGTTCAATGTGATTGCTGCGGGCGGTCGTCGCAGTTGCGCGGAGGCGATGATGCACAAGCACGGGATCGGCAGATAGGTTCTTCGAAGCTGCAAGAGTTAAAACATTCACACATGAAAGATTGAAATGGATACACGATTATTTGCTTTCGTCGGCGCAGACATTGGCCCTTGGCGGATTGTCAGGGCCGAAACGAGAGTTGGCGAGCCCCTGCCTGAAGCCAAAAGGCTCAACGTCGTATCCGCTTCAGAGTTGCAGTCTGAAACCAATGCACCCTGGATACTTCGTGGAATAACCAGCAATGAACGATATGTCATGCGCGCAGAGAAGAATGAAATTGTAGCGAAGCAGCAAGGTCTGGCGCGCCCAGAAGCAACGTGCGGTGCGCTAATACCGATCCGGAAGAACGCAGCTTGGTGGGAGCTCACGCAAGACGAACGCCGGAGCGTTTTCGAACAGTCGAAGCACGTCCAAATCGGGCTTCAGTATTTGCCTGCAGTAGCGCGCAAGCTCCACCACTGCCGCGACCTCTCAGAGAATGAACCGTTCGATTTTCTGAATTGGTTCGAATACGCGCCAATTCATGAGGTTGAGTTCAACAGGCTGCTTTCCGAACTGCGTGCGTCAGAGGAATGGAAATACGTCGACCGAGAAGTCGATATTCGTCTTACGCAAGCACAGGTCTAACCCGCCGATGAACACGGACCCCCAACAGCGGCGCGTTGCGCCGCCGTTTCGGGCCGGTTATCGGCAACGTAGAACTCTCGGATACAGTTGTTCTGTAATAACTTCTCAAGCCAAATTGATTTTTGGAGTGGATATGGAAATGGAATCAAGAATATTTTCGGTAACAGAATATATTCGTCCGTCTGACGGCGAACCAATTCGTTCAGTGGTTCTGGAAACCAAGGACTCAGCAGTTGTTGTTTGGCATGCCCATCCTGGGCAAGAAATAACCGCTCATGTTCACCCGGACGGCCAAGATACTTGGACGGTTATCTCTGGAGAGGCTGAGTATTACCAAGGAGGCGGCAAAGTCGCTCATCTAAAGGCTGGAGATATTGCCATAGCAAAACCTGGCCAAGTGCATGGCGCTCTAAATACTAGTCCAGTGCCGTTTGTATTTGTCTCAGTGGTTGCATCTGGCAACGCGGGTTTTGCGTTGGCTGAAAAATAGTCTTTCTCAAATGTGTGCCCCAGAGAGTTCTAACCCATCCATCAACACGGACGCTGCGCGATGAAGCCGCGCCGCGCCGGCTAACTCCACGTTGAGCGTCAGCTTTCCATATGTCTGGGGGTCTGCAACGGGTCGGGTGCCGTCGCGTGCGCAGTGTCAAAGCTGACATGACTAATACATGAGATGGGCTGATGCTCGCCGTCCGGTCAGGCAGCTGCCCCCCTGCAGGACTCACAGCAGTTGTATGCCACCCGTCATCCGAGACGTCAGTCGGCCTCATCCAGACCGGAACAATCTGGACGTGACGTCCGGCTGGCATTGCCGTGATCGAAATGGCGGCTAGTGACACGACTGTTGGGTCTACCCCATCGACCGGGCGCGGGACAAGCCACGTTGATCGGCTGACGGAATTTTCGGCGGTTCCGGCTTAGAACCCCTTGTTGCTATCCATTTTCTCTCCTCGTCCCTGGTTTCTGTAGCTGCGGCCAATGCCGCCCTGGTTTGCTGATTGAGCCGCCGTCCACTCGCACGGCGAAATGACTGGAGCGCAAAACTTGCGTTGCCGCTGTCACTCCAGCGCCCTGAGTTTCCTGGCCAACTCCCGCAGAGCATCGTTATCCGCGGCACTCTGGCGCGCAGTGGCCCAGCGGTCGAGTAGGGCTCGTTCTTCACTGTCCACCTCGGCCATGTCCTTGGCCACCCGCAAGGCATTGCCGAAGTGCCTCTTGCCCGAGGCGGTGACTTCAAGCTCCTTGGCGATCGCAGCCGCGTCGTAGCGCACGGGGCCCCGGCCGCCTTCGCGTCCGCCTTGGCTGCTGCGCGCGGTTGGCCCGCTGTTCGACGGTGAGTCGTCGCCAGCCACAGCGCGGCCAATGTGGGCTGCTGGTGAGCAGGGCTTCATTTCGTTGCTCCTGAGGGCGCAGGGTGCCCTATTTCAAGAATTTTATGATCTTTGAGTCATGATAACTTATATAATCATGAACGCAAGATTTTGAATCTAAATCGTCGTTTTTCGACCGAATGTCTCGGAGCGACCTTCGGGCGCGGCCTGCGAACGGAACAGGGCAATTCAGAACTCAGCGAGACGCGATGAAAAAATTCTGAACTCAGTGACCACAGGCTCCCAAGGCATCGCCGCAGGACGATGCACCGACGCCGACTCCCCGGAGCGCATAAACCGCGGCATATTGACAAAGTAAGGATATTTCCTTACCCTACGGGGGTTGCGATCAGGAGAGCCACCATGCCTGCCATTCACGAAGTTGCCACGCTAACATCCAAGGGGCAGATCACGCTGCCCAAATCCATCCGCCAGGCGCTTGGGGCCGACACCGGCAGCAAGCTCGTGTTCGAGCTTCGCGGCGGGGAAGTCGTCGTGACCCGTGCCGATGCCGAGCACGAAGACCCGGCCATTGCCGCATTCCTGGCTCTGCTGGCGCGCGATATTGAGGCAGGCCAGAATGTTCGTGGTCTGCCCGAGGACCTGGCTCGCACGATGCTGGAGCACGCAGGCCACAAGGTGGAGCTGGGCGGCGATTTCGATGAAGACGTGGACATCTGATGCAACAGCATGGCTGGACACTGCTGTTCCACGACAACCTGATCGGGCAGATGATGAAGCTACGGGCGGCTGTGCTGCGCGTACAAGAGAATGACCCGCAAGGGGTCGGCTCCAACGCCAACGTCAAGTTCTTCCGGGCCTTGGTCCAGTTGATGCAGGACGTGGTGCCAAGCGATCCGGCGCGGGACGAATACCGTCAGGGCAACACCATGGGTCCGGCCTATCGTCACTGGCGACGGGCCAAGCTCGGGAGACGCTACCGGCTGTTCTTCCGGTACGACTCGAAGGCAAAGGTCATCGTGTACGCGTGGGTCAACGACGAGCAGACCCTGCGATCTTCGGGCAGCAAGTCGGACCCTTATGCTGTATTCGAGAAAATGCTCGGGCGCGGAAATCCGCCAGACGACTGGAAGGCATTGGTCGAGGCAAGTAAACCGGATTGGAGCAAACTGCAGTAGGCATTCTTCCTACAGTAAGGGGACAGCCGTTCATTTAGGGGGAGGTTGCCCCGATTTCGAGGCTTTGGCCTGCGCCAATCGCGCCAGTATCTCCTTGCCGCTTCTGTGCTTGAGCTCACCAAGCTGCTGCACCTGCTCGGGCTTGGGCCTTGCCTTGCCCTGCTCCCAGAGATAGATCGTGGCACCGCTCATACTGATCAGGCGTCCGTAGTCGGCCGCCGATAGGCCCAGTCTGGACCGATGTGCCGCCATGCGCGCGGCGCTGAACCGATATTTACGATCGGTAGCCTTCTCCTTTGCATCGCTGGATGCACGCTCGCGCTGGGCCTGTTTCAGTTGCTTTTGCAGAGCCGCCAGCTCACGCCGCAATTCAGCAATGGCGCTTCGATGCTGCGAGTTGGCTTTCTTCAGGCTCTCAACTTCGGCGCGGACTTCCTTGCGGGCGATGCGCGAAATCTCAGCTTTGAAGACAGAGGCGATATTGGCCATGAGTGCGATTCCAATGGGGTTATGAACGTAAAGCACAGTCGCGGGCTTGAAGGTAACCCGGCAGAAAAGCGAGCTTAACTGTTCTGCGCCTCCTACAATTCGGAGCGCACGCTGGGCTCTCCTGCGCGTGCTTTCTGAAACTCAACCCAAAGACAATATGGCCACCTCGAAGAAACCCGCCAAGCCCGCCGCGCCCAAGGCTGCACCGTCGATCAAGCCGGTCAAGCCGATAAAGGATGTCCTGACCAAGACATCGCTCACTGCACTGCTGGCTCAACAGACGGGCGTCGATGCCAAGTCGGTAAAGGCTGTGCTCACCGCGCTGGATGGAGCTATCCTGGGCTCGGTGAACAAGAAGGGCGCGCAGACGTTCACCCTCCCCGGCCTGCTCAAGATTGAAGTGCAGAAGATCCCGGCCAAGCCCAAGCGCAAGGGCATCAACCCTTTCACCAAAGAAGAACAGGTGTTTGCGGCCAAGCCGGCGTCGGTGCGAATCAAGGCGCGCGCGCTCAAGAAGCTCAAGGACGCGGCGCTGTAATCACGGCGTAGGCCGCAGCCACCAGACCCTGCCACGTTTGGGACGTTGGCTCAAGGCTCCGCAGGGGCATTCAATAGGCAGGAGCGGTTCTCCAGCCGCCCTATTCCACCGGCTGCACGCCCCGGCACTTGGGGTAGGACGCGCACCCCCAGAACTCGCGGCCCGCGTGCGCGCCCGTCCTGGCCATACGCTTGACCATGGCGCTACCGCAGCGCGGGCACGAAGGCTGAGCCGACGCAGCAGCCACACCAACGTTCACGCCCTCCTTCGGAGCACCCTGCACGGCATCGATCATCTGCTTGAGCGCGAGGCCATCGATGAGCTCGATATTGCGTCCTCGGGCGAACTCGCGGGCGTCGGCTGTGAATACGCCCGAGGTGACGACAAAACCGCCGCTTGCGCCGTGCGCGGACATCACACCGTAGAGCTCCCGCACCACGGTCACCGGCACCTTGTAGGCCCGCCAGTGCTTGCACTGCACGAGGAAGGTCTCGCTTGCGCGCCTTAGCTTGAGGTCGATGCCGCCATCGGCGCCGTTGCCGCCTGTTTCAAGGACGGCATAGCCGCGCTGCCGGAAAGCCTCGCCCACCAGGCGCTCAAAATCCCGCCAGACCATGGCGCGCAGCGCTGCGCCGTCTGGGCTCTCTGCAACCTGGGCGACGAGCCGCCTCCTGCGGCGTCTCCCCAGCACAGAGATGATCGAACCAATCAGGAATACAAGGGGAACAACGTACTGGCCGATCGTGGCCAGCGTCTTCAGGATCTGCTGGAGCGCGAGTTGCCCCGCCTGCGCCGGCGTCGTGATGGCGGCCACCTCTGTCCCGGCATAGTGATGAAGGACCGCGTAGGCGAGCACAGCGAGCAGCACCGCAAGCCACCACGGCAGCATCGCCGCCAAGCTCAGCAGTTCTTCCAGGCCGCTGGATTTTCGTTTCCTTGCCATAGTGCCGCCAGAGATTTTCCCTTAAAGCAGTTGCCGCCATGGTAACATGTAACCCAATCGGAAAAGGACTCTGCCATGTCAACCTCCACCACTACGACAGACAAGGTGGCACGCTACCGCGAGCGCATGCGCGCCGCAGGCCTGCGACCGGTGCAGTTCTGGGTACCCGACACCCGATCGGCCGAATTCATGGCACGTGTGCGTGAACAATGCCAGCGCCTGAGCGGGGATCCTCAGGAAGAACAGGCGCTGGGCTTTGCGCAAGCAGCGGTCGAGCATATTGAGGGCTGGGAATGATCCAGCGCGGCGACATCGTTGCCGTCTCTATCCAGGGCGACTACGGCAAACCGCGCCCTGCCCTGGTTATCCAGTCCGATCTGCTCGAAGAGCTGCAAAGCGTCGTGCTCTGCCCGATCACCAGCGAGTTGCGTGATGCGGCGTTTCGCGTGACCGTGGAACCCACCCCTGCCAATGGGCTGAGCGCGTTATCGCAGGTGATGGCCGACAAGATTTCGACACTGCCCCGCAACAAGCTTAGCGAGCCATTCGGCCGTCTCGATGACGATCGCATGAAGGCGGTTGAGCGCGCACTCCTACTCGTAACTGGACTCATTTAATGCCGAACGAACACAAGGGCTTGCTACAAAGTCTCGATGGCCTCTCGGAAGTCGAACTGCGGCGCCTGCTGGTCGAACACCTGACAAAACAGAAACTCGGTCTGTACTGGGAGCGCAATGCGATCGACCACGATCGCGCGCTCAACGCCGATGTGGTGCTTCCACGGCTGGTACCGCAATGGAGCCATAAGCCAAAAGGTTGCAACGAACATCGCAACCTGATCATTGAGGGCGATAACTTCGATGCACTGCGACTTCTTCGCGCCACCCATGCAGGGAAGATCCGGGTCATTTACATTGATCCACCCTACAACACCGGCAACAAGGACTGGGTTTACAACGACAAGTTCGTTGGAGCGAACGACCGGTGGCGCCACAGCCTGTGGCTGGAGTTCCTGTACCAGCGCCTTCTGCTCGCGCGCGACCTGATGACCAGCGATGGGGTGATTCTGGTCAGCATCAACGACGAAAACCGCGCGCGGCTGGAGCTGCTGATGGACGAGGTGTTCCCGGGGCGGCGGCTGGGCAGCCTGGTCTGGCGCACCAAGGACACAGGCAACGACCTGACACAGCGCTTCAGCCATGTGCATGAACACGTGCTGGTGTACGCCAACGGCGGCTTTGCCTTCAATGGCCGCGCCACGGACCGCAGCAAGTTTCGCAACCCGGACAAGGACGACCGAGGGGATTGGTCGCCGCAGCCGTTGACGGCCAACAAGTCCTTGACTGAGCGGCCCAATACCTATTACCCGATTCAGGATCCAGCAACTGGCTACTGGTATCCCTGCGACCCTGACAGCACATGGCGATTCGCTTCCGAAGCCGTCATCCGCCGCTTGTGCCAAGGCAACGAGACGGCAGTGCAGGCCGCACTGGCAGCCCTGCGCAGCGACACCATGGAAGCCTTGGTGGCCCAGCGGCTGATCTATTTTCCGCCCTGCAACCCCGAGGACGTGCTGTTCTTTGCTACCGAGGCCGATCTGCTCGCAGCCCTCAAGGCGGGCAAAGGGCCGATGCTCCCCAAGAAAAAGACGCCGCTGCTCCGCGGCAGCCTGCCGGATCTGGATTTCTGGGTCGGAAAACGCATTGCGCCGGGCCGCCCCTCGCGCAAAGAACACTGGACGGCCAAGCCAGAAGCCGAGCGGCTGGCGCCTTTGAGCAGCTGGATTGGCGGCATGAACGAGGAGGTGGGCGAAGACGAGGTAGAACTGTTCGCCCTGCGCTCAGCACGCGGCGGCGTGGCGACCGAAGAGATCAAGCAGGTCTTGGGCTCCAAGGCATTTCCACATCCCAAGCCCCTGTCACTTATCAAAGGTCTGCTCCAGCAAGCCACCCGCCCCGGCGACACCGTGCTCGACTTCTTTGCCGGCTCCGGTACCACCGGCCAAGCCGTGCTGGAGTTGAATGCTGAAGACCGTGGCAACCGCCGCTTCATCCTATGTTCGAGCACCGAAGCCAACAACAAGGAACCTGACAAGAACCTATGCCGCGATGTATGTGCCGAGCGCCTTCGCCGGGTCATCGAAGGTTATGGCAACAAAGATGGCATAGCCCTTGAACGTGGCGGCGAGTTCGCCTACCTGCAACTGGACAAGCTCGATCCCGCTGATCTGGCACTCGATGCCACACCCGATCACGCATCCACCATGCTCGCCATGCGCCATGCCAATGCCGTGCAGGCCGCGCAGCAAAAGCAGGATCCCCGCATCGTGGCCAAGGGCAACGATTGGCTGCTGGTGTTGTGCAGCCAGGTCAACGAAGACACTCTGGAGCAGTTGACGGCCCTGCCTTCGATGCATGGCGTCTCACGCCTCGTGGTTTACGCACCCAGGCCCAAATCCTTGTCGGCGTATCTTGCGGATCACGGCGTTCAAGCGCAGGTCTTTTCATTGCGCAATGCCCTTGAGCACCGGGCGGGAGAGCACGCATGACGAATGTTACAAACACCCGCTCCATGCTCCAGGGCGCTCTTGATCTAGCCGTCACGGCGGGCTCTCTTCAGCCCGAGAAGTTCCAGGAAGAACTTGAGAAGAACATCAGCGCCAAGCTGCTTCGTTCACCATCGCCACCCTGCCTACTGCGCGCTCCCACCGGCTCGGGCAAAACCTTCGTCATGACCAAGGTTCTTGAACGCGTGTCGAGTGAGCGATCGGTTCTCTGGTTCTGGTTCGTGCCCTTTGTCACCCTGGTCAGCCAAACACTGGATTCCCTGTTGCAACACGCTCAGGGACTCGCGCCGACGACGCTGGCACAAGGCCGAAACCAAGATTTGGGCTCTGGTGCCGTCCTCATCTCCACGGCTCAGGCGGTGGCGCGCGCCCAATGGCGCAATCAAGGCTACGACGCAGACGCGGACGATGATGTACGCACCTTGGCGGCACTCGTGGCCCGTGCCCGCGCGAAAGAACTGCAAATCGGTCTCGTGGTTGACGAAGCTCACATCGGACTGGACCACAGCACGGAATTCGGCAAGTTCGCACGCTGGCTCAATCCGGACTACATGCTGATGGCCACAGCCACACCCAAGGACCAGCGCCTGACGGACTTTCTGGCATCCGCTGGTCGAATCGGCCAGGAGCACTTTTCTGTAAGCCGTGACGACGTGGTGAAGGCCCGCCTGAACAAGCAGTACATCGAAGCGGTCATCTACAGCATCGGCGAGAACATGCAGCAGGTGACAGATCTTCGCCGCACGGTTCTGCGCCAGGCCTGGATGCGCAACGCCCTCATTGGGCACCGCTTGCGCGATGCCGGAGTTCCCTGCGTCCCCCTCCTGTTGGTGCAAGTAGCCAACGGCGCCAATTCCGTCGATGAAGCCGCCCAAGAGCTCACGCGGCTGTGCAAGGTGCCTCCCGAAGCCATCGGCACGCACACCGCCGACAAACCTGATCCTGTCCTGATGGCCCAGATCGCCAATGATCCAACCAAGCACGTGCTTGTGTTCAAGCAATCGGCAGGCACGGGATTTGACGCACCCCGCGCATTCGTGCTCGCCAGCCTCAAGCCGGTGAACGACGAAGACTTTGCCATGCAGTTCATCGGCCGTGTGATGCGCGTCTCGCGCCAGATTCGCGAAAGATTCCCCAAGCCCACACCGATTCCAGAGGAGCTGGACACGGCCTACGTGTACCTTGGCAACGCACAGGCTCAAGCAGGGTTTGAGGCTGCAGTCCAGGCCACCAGCGCCGTTCGCACTCAACTCGAAGGGCAAAGCGAAAAGCTCGTAACCGCTCGGACCATGAACGGTGCGGTCAAGCTCACGAACCGACCAACGCCCGAGCTGCCACTGAGCTACACCATGGGCTTGCCCTCCAGGGAGGAAGAGGCCTCTCCTGCCGGCGCTGCACCGACGCCAGCAGGGTCTGGTTGGCACCCGCCTACACCTACGGACCCATTGCAGCAGGACCTGCTCGGTGAGGCTGGCTGGACACTGGATACCGTCGATACGAGCTCGCTGCCCAAGGCAACTCCCGCAACACCGCAACGCCCTCGCACAAGAGAGCAGGTTTTGCAGACCCTGGCTGATAACGGCCTCAGGGCTTTTCCCCTTCGCCGCGGCCTGCCTGCGCTAAAAGGTGCGCTCAAGTCCGAAGAGAAACCATCCATCGTCAGCCTCTCCGGCATCTCGCAACAGATCGCGCAAGCCTTGCCAATCAGCGCGACGCAGGCGCAAGCAGCAGTTGATGCCGCGCTCAATCGCACGCGGCAGAAAGAAAAACACAAGGAGCTCACGCAAGGCAAGAGCTACACGCAGAACATCCATGTAGTGACAGACAGAGCGGCCCTCGCACGCGAAGCCCAAACTGCGCTGCAGTCATTGCCACACGCCGAGGAAGAGGACTACCGCATCATCGTCAACACACTGAGCGAGCGCCTGCGCGCCACCGTGGATGTGACTCTCGCTGAATCCCCCGATGAAGCAGCTTCACCATCCATGCGGGTACGCCTGGCGCGAGACGCCGCCCATTGGGTAATCCGCCAGAGCGCTTCGGAATTGAAAGAGGCGATATTCAAGGCCATCGTCGATCAGGCAAAGCTTGTGGATGCCCAGCCTCTGCCGGATGTCATGATCTTTCCGACCGACCTCGCGCTCATCGGTTCGTCCAAGAACATCTACGGCGTTCTTCCGCCATCCAAGGATGGCACTGCAGACGTTGAATCGGTTCTTTTCATGGATCAGCGCCGCTGGTGGGAAGAGCAGCGATTCGAGCTGAATGACGGCAGAGTGATGAACATCGGGCGTTACGACGGCGCCACTCGGCTCAACACGCTGGAACAAACCTTCGCATCCTGTCTTGACGAAGCTGAATTCGTGCATTGGTGGCATCGAAACCCTGACAAGAAGCCGTACTCGGTGCGAGTCGTTCGCGCGGAACACGAGCATTACTTCTACCCTGACTTCGTGGTCTGCGTCACGCATGAGTCAGGCGAACCGCCTATGCAGCGCCTGATCGAAACCAAGCAGGACACGAAAGATGCCTTCAACAAGGCACAGCACTACCCACCCTTCTACGGAAAGGTGCTTTTCCTCACACCCGACAAAGAGCGCCTGAGATGGGTCAAGGATGACGGCACACTGGGCGATGTCGTGAAGCCCAGCGAGTTTCAGGTTGTCAACGACATGCTCAGGCGGACAAAACCCGCTTCCGTTCCGCTTGATGCTGAGTAACACGCAAGGTATCATGTAACCTACTCATAAACCACGGTGATCTCATGCCAACTCCTCGCAATGTCGCCAAGCACTTTTGGAACAACCAGGCTAACGCGCACAACCAGTGGGACGTGCTCGGCGAAGACGAGAAGATCGCATGGGTCGTGAAGCTGGCCAACCAGGGCGTCTTCAGTGCCTCATCGGCTCCTGACCCTACCGAATACAAACACTTCTTCGGCAAGGCCAAGGACGCCTTGAGGGGAGGGCGCGATGCCTGGGCCGTGCAATCCACCGGCGAAAAAGTCGCTGTCGCCTTGGTTCTCAACAAGCCGGAATGGCTACAGGAGATGGGCTACAGCCTGGCCGAAGCGATCGACCGCGCAGGTAGTCAATGGGTAGCCATGATGACGCGGATCGAGCGCGATCTGCGCGATCTCTCCGCCTAATAACCGAAGAGACGACGGTGCAAGCGCAACACACCATACGCATCCTGCGCATGGCCGAGATCGACGGCCAGTATTTTGAGGTTCCTACTTACGTGCATCGAAGTGTCTGCGGCTGGCAGGTGCGCGTCGCACGCTCCGAATCCCTGCATTTTGCTGACAATCAGTACGGGGGTCCGCTGCAATCGCTGCAGGCCGCAACTCAACTCGCTGCGCAGCAGTGTCGCTCTCGCGAAAATGCCTACGGTTGACACGCACGCACGCAAGATCGACCTGTCGCTCATGGCCTTCTACCGGGCTTGGCTGCAGGGCATGGATCTGCGCCATGCCACCGATCGCTATCTAAGCGAGGGTTTGGATCTGCGCGAGGCCAAGTCCACGATCAAGTGGATGCGCGAGACCTTGATCCGCGCTGCGCGCCGCCACGGCCGCATGAGCTACGTGCGTCTGCTGCGCATCCAAATCCCGAATCAGGCCAGAGACGCAGCCCCTCCCCCTGCCCTGCCGACACTGGAGGATTTTCGGGTCGAGCGCGATCCCGATTACTTCTACTCTGAGGCCGACCTCCTGGAGATCTACCTCGCCGAGTACCCAGAAGCCCAGGAGGCAGCCAAGTCGCCACGAGAGCAGCGCATCGAGCGCCTGATCGTGCGCCAAATCGAGGCGATCAACTGGGCCGAATCGCATGTGGCCACAGCGCCCCTGCCGACTGACAACGTGATCGAGTGGTTCGATAGGCCCATGGCCGAACGGCTCATCACGAGCGGTCTGCCAAATCTGCAGGCGCTGATCGAGCACATCAATGCCCGCGGCCAGCGCTGGTACGCCGACATTCGCCAGCTCGGTGCGATTCAAGCGGGAAGGCTGGTGGCCTGGATCAAGGCTCACTGTGAGAGCCTCCCCGCGATCGACGAAACAGCCCTTCTTGGCGCCCGCGCCCTCGCGTCGCAAGACAACGTGCGGCCCGCGCGCACGGACATCATGCCGCTGGAGTCCTTCCTCGTCCCATCGCTACTCGATGGCGTGCAGGGAGAAAACCGCTACCTGGGTCGTAGCCGCATCGAAGCGGTAAACGACTACCAAGCCATCAATGCATGGCTGGGGGCGGTCTCACGCAACGCGCACACGCGCCGTTCATACCGGCGTGAGGCTGAACGCCTGCTGCTGTGGGCGGTTCTGGAACGCGGCAAAGCCCTTTCATCGCTCTCCGTCGAGGATGCCTCAGCGCACCAGGATTGGTTGTACGCGCTGGGGCGTACGCCCGAGGGGTACTGGCGATGGAAGATCCCGCAAGAAAAATGGTTAGGGCCTCGCAACACGGCCCGCTGGTCGCCCGACTGGCGCCCCTATGAAGGGGCCCTCTCCCTTCGCTCGCAACAGCAAAGCTACGTCATCCTGAAGAGCCTGTGTGAATGGCTCATGAAGATGCGCTACCTCGACTCCAATCCGTTCGACGGCGTGGCCAAGCCCAATATAGAGGTCGCCGGAGCATCGCCCGACATTGAGCTCACGCATGCACTTTCGCGCGGTCAGTGGGATTTCATCAATGAGTTCAAGGACCGGCAGCCCGATGAGGAGCGCACCCAGAGATTGCGCTTTATCCTGGCTCTCGCTTACGCCACCGGCCTGCGCATCTCCGAGCTCGTTGACGCGAAAGCTGGCCGCCTTTACGCCAAGGAACGCAAGAGCGGAATGGGCCTTCGCTGGATGCTGAAGACGCTGGGCAAGGGCCAGAAGTGGCGAGTTGTTCCCGTGCCCTCTCCGGTCATGCGGGAGATGGCGAAATACTTTGCCGCGCGAGGCCTCCCCAATCCCCTGACGCACCTGAACGAGATTGACGCAGAGACCCCGCTGATCGCCAGCCTGGGTGGCGGTGGCCACGCCCTCTCCTCCAGCATGCTCTACAAGACCCTCAAGCGATTCTTCGCCGATGTGGCCACCGAGATGAGGAAACAGGAACACTTCGAGGATGCGCACAAGGTCGCTCAGGCCAGCACTCACTGGCTGCGTCACACCCGAGGATCCCACTCTGCCGAGGCGATGCCCCTGCACATGCTGCAGCGCCTGCTCGGGCACGCAAGCCTATCGACCACGACGATCTACACGAACGCCGACGAGGACGATCTCTATGAGGCAATGGAAAAGGAGTTGGCAGGCTGAAATGCCGTACGCGCACGTTGCCTGATATTTGCGCAGGGAACCCTGAACTAAGTCCGATCTAGCATCAGACTCACTGTCGAGTAATTTATCCACAGAAAATGTGGATAACTTGGACTCAGGGGAGCAGCGTCATGTTGACGCGATCTGCGCGCGCGCCTGCTTTTGATGTAGTAAAGCCTGCTCAACGGCCTTGGGGTGATACGCGAACCACTGGTTTATCCATTGGCGAGATCCGTCACGCGCCCCGGCAAGCACCTGCTCCGAAAACATCTGAATGACCTTGGGCTCCAGATCATCCAGCGCGCTCTGATTTCGGGATGCGTTTTCTCGCGCAAGGATGCGAACCGATTCGGAGACACCAAAATACGTGTCGGAAGTTACCCCCATGTAATTGGAAGTGAACTCCTCGGGAATGATGGCTCGCAGGCAGTAAACCAGACCAAGGCGACGCCTGTTACTCATATCGAAGCCAGCGATGGTGCAGCCTCTGTAATGCCCATAGGCTCGCGAAGCCACGGCGGGCACAAACCCGTGACACCGAGCGTCCTCGAAACTTCGGAATGCATGCATGTCCGAAGTATTGCAAGCCTGGGGAAAGAACTCCCCTCAAGACCGATCAAATCAAGGCGCATTACGCCCAGAGCCCCCGGCGACCAGGAGCCCGCAGTCCACCAGGCCACCAGGCCACCAGGCTTGAACCCCGCGACCAGTCTTTGATACTTGAATACCGCGCGCAAACCTAAGCGGCCCTCACAAAACCTCAGGCGAATTGAGAGCCAAGCTGGCTTAAAACGACCCGAGTATTGATCACCACCATCCCACCCCTTTCATTTTCAGTACAAGTCTGGGCGACCGATCCGTAGGGCCGCCATAAAGACTCAGGTCCTTACAAACAAAAATCAAGCAAAGCTATCCTCGCACGGTCCAATATACCGTCGCGCTTAATCAAGCGAAAATTTAGAGAACAAGCTCGGGTTTAATCACCTGCTGGTATCCAGAATGGCTGTATCGGCGGCGGCGCTCAATCATTTTCATGCGGGCATTAGCCTCAACAAAACACGAAACATGATCAATTTTTTGGCCACCGCGACGGTTGTGCAGCCCACCCCAACGTCGAACAACAGTCCAATCACCCAGAAGATCGCAAACAATGTAAGCGTGGTACCAACGGTCCTTACTTACCCACCGCACAATTTCGCTTTGAAACATTGTCTGACCTCACTATCAGCTCATGGAAAGCTAGCAAACGCTTTTGTGAATTTCCTTGAAGACCAAAAATTCGTGATCTAACCTCAAACACGACATCAGGTAAATACCGTTCTCGCGGACTTGTCTGTGCACTTCCGAAAAGCGATCCCGCATGAAGAAGCCCCGTCCATTCAGGGGCATGGCGTTCATCGATTTCCTCAACTGGAACCCATACTGAAATGAGTCTCAGCCGTCGATTGAGTACCAATTCCATTCACACCACACACAGTCTGCAGAATCAGGGACGGGTGGCAGGGACGAACGTTCACTCATCAATAGAGCAATCGAAGAACAAACGCAGCCGCATCAAGCCGCATCACATGATGGGTATCGCGATGCGGCTGTTGCGGCGAATCTATCATTGTCGAATAGATATTGCAATATCAATTTTCAATTTGAATTGAATTCATCGAGAGTCATCCCCCCTTCAGCCCGAGCCCTCGAACCCCAGGGGCCCAGGAACTTGTCTGCAGAGGGCGACCAGGGCTCGGATCTACCCTCCTGCTAGTGCGCCCGATGGCACGCCCGCACGGCATTCAAACGCAGGCCCACCTCGGCCACATATCAACCATTAGCCGGTCGGTTATACCGTCCAATCAGGTACCTAAACAGCCGGTAGAACTCACGATCGCACGCGTGATCATCGCGACGGTGGGTCGCTTATAGCGTCCAATCTGGTACCTAAACAGCCGGGCCAAATAGGCGATTTCAGGTCTCGTTTCGAGCCGCTTCCGCGTGGTGCGCGAAGATATAGTTCCAATCTGACACCTAATTGGCCGGGTGCTTTTACGAGGCTCCGGGCCTTCTATCCAATCTGGTAACTCACGGGATAGCTGTAAACCTACTAATCAACTATGGAAATGCAAGAAGCGCACGAGAGTGCAAAAGAGAGCTTGGTTGGGTACCTGGACACCATCCATGGGCAAATGGAGGCGCTGGTGACTGCGCACCTGGCTGCGTGCGACCAACTGGAGACCCAGAAGACCGACTGGAAAGATCGAAGCATCTTGCGGCTGGGCATGCACAAGAGCGGCAACCACCTGCAGGTGAAGTGGTTCACGATCAAGTGGTACGGAAAGGGGACGGCACGCAAGAGCGTGAAGGGTTCAATCAGGAAGTCGCCGAACGAAGACACGTACTCAATGGCTCAGCTACGCGAAAAGGCCCAGGAATGGGAATGGCCACTGGTTGAGGCGACTGAGATTCGGTTGGGAATTCTGCGGAGACAGGCGTCATTCGTTGCGAAGGCCTTGACCTCTCTGCGCTACGGCCAAATGGCGCTGGACAAGTACGCTGCCTGGGAGCCGAAAGCCCAAGATTGACCCCGCGAACATCCTCTGGAGCACCCCTGTTTGACTAGGCCAGAAGGGCGCGCTGTACAAGTGTTCAACAATTCCTTACAATCATGGGGAGCATCATTCCTTGGTGCCGTACTCCAAGGTAGGATCAGCTCCGCACGGAGAATTCTTTAGTTCGTATTGGCGGCTTTACGCTTAGGAACAAGCGCTCAACAGTTCGAGACGAATTGTTCCGAATGAAGATGCCATAGAGCACCCTGGTCACCCTCTTTTATAGGTTATCAAATGACCAACGCCAAAAACGACATCCTATACATCTATATTCACGACAACCCTAGCGGTAGGACGTGGAAGGCGCAAATTGATCGCGCCGGCTTTCTTGATGCCGCCACTGAAATCAAGCTCAGCGGCGACGCGGAAAAATTAAAGATAGCCGCCCTGCTCGCAAACCGCATCGAAGACCTGTCCCTTTGTGAACAGGGAAGCGAGCGTGAGCGCGAGCTCGTGGAAGGCGACATTGAAGCGGATATACCGGGTGTATTCCACCTTGGTGCCCTGCACAGTGGCTCCTCTGAAACCGCGTTCGCACAAGTGCTCAACGGCCAGCCTGGTGGCCACTACATCGTCGTTCGCTACCTGGCAGAGCGCCACGTGCACCTGCGGACCGCGCACCTGCCCCAAGAGACCGGGTTCATCCGTGGACCGTTGAGCAGCGAGACACTCCAGGGTGCATTGCGCGGGATGGAAGAGGCGGATCGGGACTACCTCAAGAGCATGGACGCTTGATTCAGGGGTTTGCCCTGGCCCTCTGCGAAGCGTCTTTGCCTACCCTCCCCTGCCCCAGCGCGCCAAACGGCCCTTGAAGCGCCTCAGGCGGCGTCAGGCTACCCCACCCTTACCGAACAGGAAACGCGACCCCGAAGGTGCGATGCGGGCCAACGACAGCCGAAAACGGCGCGGAAGCCGGCACAGGGGTCGCTAAGGCCGCGTCGGCGTGAGAATCACGTGGCCTGGGCCAAGCCGTTGTCGGCAACGAATTGAGCAAAGGCCACCCGCACGATCTTGGTCTTCATCCCGGATTTGACAAATTGCTCCTTGATCAGTCCAGTCGCCTGTGCTTCAAACTGCGTCTGAAGGGGCTTCAACTCATTCGAGGAAAGGCCTTTTATGTATTCCTCGATCGCGGCAAGTTTTGATGGTGGATCATCCGCGTCTGAACCAAAATCTGATTTTTGTTTCTTGCGCTGCGCTTTTGTAGTCTCATCCTTGGAAGGCTTGGATGCCTCTGCGGCACCATAGCCCTTTTTGAGCGCATCCCTGAAGAGAGCCGCAGGAGACTTGATTCCACCTTTGGCAACACGCGATTCAACAAAATCCAAGGTCGCAGCCAAAACCTCTGGTTCGTTTTCTGTGTAGAGAACGTCAATCGTTGACTTGGCAAGCCCTAGAGCCTCCATACGCCGGAGAATGTCAACATCAATCAAATCCTCACTAGATTCAAGCGGAAGCATCGACTGAGGCTTGCGCTGCACTGAAAACTGCAGGTGAGTGATTTTGCGGCCCGTCTTGAACTCCAACAATGACACCTGAAGCCCTGAAACGGCATTTACTTCATTGATGGCAGGCATCAACGTGTCGCGCTTGAAAAACCGATACTCCCCCGTAGATTTCGAGTCGTTAATCCCTGAAATCCTTGGTTTCCACCATTCCCACTGCGCCTTGTTCGTCAGACCGTTGTAGTTGGTCAAATACTTCATGCAAATCTCATACAGAGCCGCGGCCGACCCCGAACGAAAATTGTTGAAGATCGCCAGAGGAAGCTGCACATATCGGTAAGGATCCAGCAAACGCTGACGCACCTTCGGGCTGTAGGACCACTCTAGATACAGCCGTCCTCCAACCGTCAGAAACTCAGCATCGGCCAGCAGGGCAGAAATACCCCAAGACAAAACATCATCCTCTTCACCCCGAATACGATCCCACTCCACAGTCGTTTTGGCCATGGAACGCAGGGTTTCCTTGGCAGTCTCCATGTTCCGCGGATCCATTGCGGCCGTCGAAAAAATATCTGACATCGGCGCTCGGTACGTCTCTTGATCGCCCTGCTCCTGAACCGTGTGCAAAAGGATATTGAAGAACTTACGCATCAGCAGCGTGATCTTCATGCCCGGAGAAGGGGACACAGCAACCGCCTGATGCGGCTTGAACACCTCCGCACCGTGATGATCGACCATGACCAGATCAGTAACGGTAGAACCAGCAGCGGCAGACGATGGGGCTCTCGCGGAAGGCTTGGAGTGAGCGGCAGGCATGGATACCAACTGTGAGGCTGAAGGCGCCCAAGAATACACAAATGGAGGAAATCAGTAAAGTGAAGGCTCACACTAACGTACCCTCCTCGCAACTGTGAGTGGATTCATAAACTCCCTCACCTCTCGCTTCCATCCACCACGTCTCAGCGGTCAGAAAGGTGCCTGCCTTGACCCCTGGAGGCCTGTTCATAAAGTCCCTCACACATCAAATCCTTGGCGGATAGCGCAAGAACCACACCAACCGGAGCCCGGACCTCGGAACCTTCATAAACAGCCTCACGGATTCATGGATCGCCTCACAAATACGCATGAACAAAGGCAATGATTCATAAAGCCCCTCACCGTTGCCTCATAAAGTGCCACACGCTTTCATAAAGTAGCTCACAGATCGTTCATAAAGGCCCTCACAGATTCATAAACCGCCTCACTGAACGGCCCGAAAACCAGCCAAAGTCACCCCTGCAGCTTCATAAAGTAGCTCACACCTGTAAAAAAACACATCATAAAGTGACTCACAGAAACAGCCGCAAGTCATTGAAAACAAAAGGAAAACCGCTCAGGCAAACTGTCTGTTTGCATAAAAGTCTGTAAACAACATTGCGCACGCGAGCACCCATCACCAAGGTCTGTGGATAAGTCCGTCCTCGGCCCTGTTGTTGCCTGTTTTTTAAGCAAAAACCACGAAGATTGTCCGGAGAAGCCCCTTCTGTGCCACGCGAACTGTGAGGAGATTTATGAAGCAGAACAAAAAAGGATGCCTCTCGACCCAAAAAAAGGCGTCGCATCTGCTAAGAGACGCGACGCTAACCGTTGGATCACACGCTGAAAAAGGAAAGATCAGCCCGATCGCTCCTGCACAAATCGCTTCACAAGAGCATCAATTTCACCCTGTAGCGCCGGCATGTCCTCTTCCTTCACGCCGCGAAGCGACAAATCAACCTGGCCACGCTTGCCGAAGCACTTGATCTGGCCCTTGTACGGTCCATACGCAATTTGCTGCTGCAGGCTTCGCTCACGCCGCTGCTTTGGTTCTTCGCCCAGGCGCGACTTAACCAGAGCAACCGTCTGCTTGTGGGTCAGCTCACGCGTCTTGATCTCATCGACGATCTGCAGGCCCAGTTCGATTTGTTCGGCCGTGGCGGCTTCGTTTTTGGGAAAGATTTCGCTCACGGCATACAAGATCGAAAGCTGGCTTGTAGCGGCGGACGAAGACATGCGCTCAATAACTTGCCGAGGCATGCGTGCGACGCGCAAGTAGTAGCTCACCTGCGATTCGGACATCTGGGCCGAGCCGCCGATGTCGGGGATCTTCTCGCAAAGCTCACGCGCAGAGTTCACGACACCAGAATCGAGCAAGCGCTGCAGACTCAAGGCGTGGTCAATCACGGAAGTCTGGGACCGCTGCTCGTTGTACGAGCGCGCACGCAAATAGAGTTCCACTTCGGACTCAGGGGCCTGCTCGAATTTGACATCCAGTTGGCCGACACCGGAGATCTTTGCCGCCCTGTAGCGCGTGCCGCCGTCAATCAGGACCACCCTCCCCTCGCGTACGAAACCGTGGGCCGCATCGTCCTGGGAGGCCGGGAGCGTGCGCGCAATCTTGTCGATGTCCTCGACCTTGTAGATCACCCGAGGACCAATGGGATTGGGGTCAATCAGGTGAAGAGGAACAGCCACGACGCTGCCGATGACGCACCGCGAGAGATCGAACCCCGCTGGGCCCGCGGAGGCAGTAGCCGAAGGGATGGTCTTTGGCGCTGGTTCGGCAGGAGGTTCTTGAGTGAAAACCGTAGGCTTCTGCTCCACGATGCGAGCGGCCTGAGCGAAACGATCCTGCGTCGCGGCAAGGGCTGTACTCGTGTGCTTGGCGAGAGCAGATTTCGCGTCGAGCTTGATTCTGATGGCCATGGGAACCTCACTTCTTGGACTTGCGGGAACCGATTCCCAAGATCTTGGAAATCTCGTCGGCCAGGGCATCGAGCTCAGTCACGGCGTCCCCTGCTTTCGGAATCGAGTGCGCGGTGACACCGTAGAGCATCGAGCGCGTAAACGCCACCCGATCACCCAACGTGGTGCGTAGCAGCGGGAATTCAGGGTACGCCGTGTTCTCTTCCAGGGATTCAAGAGCGACCCGCTCGTCACTGCGATTGCGGCGATAGGCCGTGGCGAGCACACGAACCGGGAAGTCAACACCGATCTCCTTGCGAGCGCGCTTGGCCAGCTCGAAAGAGTCGTACACGGCATCAATATCCGCCGGCGTCAGCTTCGTCGGGATGATGGCCAGGTCGCTGACCAGCAGCGAAGACCATGTACCCGGTTGATCGACCGCGGGCGCGCAGTCCACAAAGATGAGGTCGTATTTGCCCACCATCTTGCCGAGCTCGGCCGCGACGTTGCCGCTGTAGAGATGTCCCGACCAGAGAGTGGCCGGGAAGCGACCGTCTTCGCTACCCCGAGCGAGCCACTTTGATGCCGAGCCCTGGCGATCGAGGTCGGCCACCAGCACATCAAAACCACGGTGCCCGAAGGTGCCAGCGAGCTGACAGGCCGTGGTCGTTTTGCCCGCCCCGCCCTTCTGGTTGAACACTGTTATGACTTTACCAGCCGCTGTTTGTGCCATATGAACTCCTATAGATCATGAATAATACATAAAGAGGGCAAACAGTCAATCAGAATCAACAACCGCGCCGTTAAAAAATCAAAATAACAACAGGATCGCGAATTGGCTCATACGCGCCCTACCCTGCCCCGTTCCCGTCGCGACTTTGGGCGTCCAAAGTGTTTGCGATGAGGATGGGTGCCTCGCGGGCTACTCCAGTGGGACTTTGGACGCTCAAAGTCCGCTTCCTCGGGCGCCGCCTTGAGGGGCTTTGGATGTCCAAAGTTCACGGGCTTTTTGTGTGCAGGCGGCGGCACATAGCAATGCACGCACCACGGCGTGGTCCATTTGAGGAATTTAGTCCCGAGAGCGCAAGCAGAAATTCCCCGTAGTAAGCCTGGCCCGATGGGGCCCATGGGTTCTTTGGACATCCAAAGTCGGGTGCGTAGGACTGGGCGAAGTAAGAGCCTGGGCGCCTGAGGTCGGAGCGATGCTGGGATGTGGATGCGAGAAAACTTTGGACGTGCAAAGTTCGGGTGTTCTGGGGAGGTGGGCGTGGGGAACTTTGGGTGTCCAAAGTTCCGATTGGCGTCCGCCCTGCTGCTTATGTTGAGCGGAAAACGCAGGCCCTTAAAGAATTCATTGAATAAATCTATACGTAGTGTCCAGTGACGGCCTGGTACGTATTCCTCTCGCCGAATGGTTGCCCCGACTACGTTTGTGCTTGGCCAGGATGTCTGGCTCTGTGCGTCTGAGAGCTCTCGATATGCAGCACGAAACGGGTTGTTTCGCATCAGGCGAGCAATGCAACAGCGACGGCCGCTGGTCATGGTCTGAAGTGAAGCGTTAAAACGATTCAGAGAACTTTCAGTACGTTTTATTGATAGTAAATGTGATGTTATTATGAATTGACATTGGATGTGTTCTATAATTAAACTGTGTTAATAGTTACTATGAAGAATTGAGCGCGCAGGGCCCCTCTGTAATCGCGAGGCACCTTGGAGAAGCCACGGTCGCACGCGTGAGCTGTGGCTCCAGGGCGGGATCACTGCAAAGCAGGAGCTCCACGAAATGAATGTCTATCCAGTTCCAGATTCATTCGCCGGCACTTACGGCGTTGGGTACGCGCTCGCGGCGATCGATGGGGGCCAGGTGCTTGCCCTTAAATACATCGCAGAGCACGTGGATGAAAAGACACAGGACGAGCTTGCGGAGGGTGGCGCACCGGCACGAAACGCGGCTTTCAAGTGGATTGGCAGCCAGGCCGCTGGACCGGTAGTGCGCGAGCTGCAGGCACTCGGGAGAGTCTGCGCCGGCATGTGCAGTGGATGGGAATTCGTGGAGCTTTGAGATGCGAGAAATACACACCTTCGATAACGCCGACGAAACCGACGCATTCTGTGAATCACGCGATGACGCAACGGCAGTAATCAGCAACAGCCCTCGGCCTGGTCAGTACAGCGTCTCCGTTGGACCAGCGCCCAGGGACCCGCGCGACATGACGCTCGCCGAGCTATTTGAGGGCGTGAATCGAGAGTACAGAAAGCGCGAAGAGCGCTGCCGAGCTCGCTACGAGACCGCACTCCATGAGGCTGGCGTGTGGCGAGTTGCACAAGCGGTTGCTCAGGAGCTCGGGTTGCAGGGCCGCGAGGCCTATCAGTTCAGTGCAGGGTTTTGTGGGGTGCCTGCACGTGCCGCCGACCCACGGGCGGAAGGACTTGAGCCGGTCTTTCGGCAGGGCCGCAAAGCCAGATCTGAGAAAGGCGTTGCTGAGAGATGCCGCGCTGCAGAAGCAAACCTGCGCTCAACGTTTACATATACCGAATTCCTGGCAACACAGTTTGTGCCAGCGTAAGACAGGAGCGCTGCGCACGCAGGGGTCGAAGGATTGACACAACGCCCATTTCTCGACCTGGATGGTCCGCCCTGCGCACGCAGGGGGTCGGAATTTTGCGAATAGGCGCAGGATTTAATGGGGGTCGAGCTATTGATTTCCTAACAACTGCGGGACGGGCTCCCCGTGCCTACCTGATATAGCGAAATCAATGCCGTTGCAATCAATAGGCAATCGTGTAAAATTGATTGGTCTTTAATTGCCAAGCAAGGAAACCAGAATGGCCAAGTCCTATAAGGAATTGATGGAAGAACGCAATGCACTCGATGTGCAAATCGCCCAGGCGCGCAAAGAGGAGATCAGCGCTGCGGTTACTCAAGCGCGGAGCATTATTTCCCAGTTTGAACTCACTGCAACGGACATTTTTGGTGGCCCGCGTTCTTCAAAGATCAAGGCGGCCCCGAAGTATCGCGACCCGCAAACTGGTAAGGTTTGGACTGGCCGTGGTCGTGAGCCGAGTTGGATTGCGGGCAAAGACCGCGCGCAGTTCGCGATCGCACAGGTCTCGTAAAGAGGAGGCCGTATGCCCAGCTACGCGGAGCTGAAGGAACAATTGGACAGATTGCGCAATGAAGCCGAGCAAGCGCGGCGTGAAGAAATGCCCAGGGTCATCGCTGGAATCAAGGCGCAGATCAAGGAATATGACCTGAAGCCCGAAGACCTTTTTCCTGATCTGCCCAGCCGCAGGGGTGGGAGCGAGGAGGGCGCACGCGGCAAGGGGGGCAGGGAGCCCAAATACCGCGGCCCCAACGGGCAGACGTGGGTCGGCGGGGCAGGGCGCAAGCCCGACTGGGTGCGAGCTGCGCTGGCCAAGGGCGAAGATCTAGAGAAGTTCGCGATCTAGCGCGGCCGACCACCCATCGTTCTCGGCAAACGAGACGCAACAAATGAGGGCGCTTTTGGCGCCCTTTTTTCATTCTGGGCTCCATATTCTCGATGCCCATGAGTCCCAAAGAAGATAAAACCTGGATCTACGATGGCCCACCGGACAACATTGGCCTCCTGATTCCGGATGCCGACCCCGCTGACGGCGGGTATGTGTTGCTGACCGAACTCGATAACGGCGTGGTGCGCATGTTCGCCACGCGCTTTCCAGGTCGGTGCGTAGCGAGCTGGATGGCGCAAATTCGTCGCTTTGGCGGGGCCAAGCCTGGACGTGTCCTGGTATCGAGTCCCCACCTGCTCTATGAGCGGATCAAGCGAATGGTCGTCGAAGACGTGGGTGTCGCCAATGCGCCGTCCATCGAGCAGTACAAGCGCAAGACGAATGAGTTGTTTGCGATTGAACCTCTGAACGTCAAAGGTGCATCGCAACGACTCGCGACCCAGGCGGTGGAGCTGCACGCGGCGAGCGTATGAGCGCCGAATTATTGGATTTTGACAATCCATGGCGGCCCATCTACGAGTGGCGCCAGGCCCTGGGCTGGGGTTGCGCAGCCGGTGGTTGCATCGGTGCGGCGGCGGCGCTTCCTCTACCCACTACCTTCGCAAGCATATCGGCCATTAGCTGCGCCCTCGTGGCGCTCTCACGGGCCTATGTCGCATGGAATCGGCAGGATTCCAAAAGCAAGGCCACAAACACTGAAAAACGGTTTATCACCGTAAAAGAAGTGATTGAGCATGGCCAAAGAGCGGGGAAAAACGGGCAATTGTGGCTGGGCACTGGTTTCCAGTGGACGGACATTGAGGCGGGGAAGATGCACGCGCTGATGGGCGGGGGGGTTGCCCAGCAGCTCGGACGGAAGGTTTCCCAGGCGGACGGCGCCTATTGGCTGCACGCCCTCGGCAAAGAAACGGACAACCTCATCGATATGAGCTTGCTCGATGGGCACACCTTGATCACGGGGGCGACCCGCGTTGGCAAGACCCGCTTGTTTGACCTTCTGATTACGCAAGCGATTGCCCGCGGCGAACCCGTTGTGATTATTGACCCCAAGGGCGACCATGGTCTTGCGGAGAACGCCAGGCAATCGTGCGAACTCATGGGCAAGGGCAATCGCTTTGTGTACTTTCACCCGGCACACCCGGACAAGTCCGCGAGCATCGACCCCTTGCGCAACTGGAATCGAAAGACCGAGCTCGCTTCGCGCGTGGCAGCGCTAATTCCCTCGGAAACCGGAGCCGATCCATTTACTGCGTTTGGATGGAAAGTTCTGAATGACATCGTGGCTGGTTTGTTGGCCACTGGTAAAAATCCCAATCTTGTGGAGCTGCGCCGCTACATCGAGGGCGGGCCCGAGGATCTCTTGGTCAAAGCGCTGCGCGCGCACTTTCGGCAGAACGTGCAGGACTGGGAAGTCAAGTCCGCTCCATTCATCAAACGGGCCAGCAAAAATCCTAAATGCACAAACGACGTTCTTGACGGCTATATCAGCTACTACAAGGAAGTTGTGATTCACGAGCATCCGAACGTGGATCTCGCGGGCCTTATTTCCACGCACGAGCACAACCGAGATCACTTCCAAAAGATGATCGCATCGCTCATCCCGATTCTGTCGATGCTGACTTCAGACCCGTTGAAGGATTTGTTGTCACCGGAATTCGAGGGCGACCACAACCGCGTCGTCACGGACATGGCGCGCGTCATCCGCGACGATGCCGTGGCCTACCTCGGCCTGGACAGCCTCGCGGATTCGACCGTGGGCAGTGCCATCGGATCCGTGTTTCTTGCGGACCTCACGGCGGTGGCAGGCAATCTCTACAACTACGGCATCAAGACAAAGAAAACCGTCAACATCTTTGTCGATGAGGCCGCCGAGGTGGTCAACAACCCCACTATCCAGCTCCTGAACAAGGCCGGTGGCGCGGGTTTTCGGATGTTCATCGCCACGCAGACCTTCGCCGACTTCGCAGCGCGCCTGGGCGACGAAAACAAGGCCCGCCAGGTCCTGGCCAACACCAACAACAAGATCACGTTGCGGGTACTGGACTCCGAGACCCAGCAATACATCTCGGACGGCATACCGAAGATCAAGGCGCGGTCCATGAGCGTGCGCTACGGGCACAACGTCGCCAACACGGTGCGCGAGGAATACACCGCGTCCTATCAAGAGCAGTCCACGGAAGAAGAGGCCGACCTGATACCGCCTGGGGTGCTGAGTGAGCTGCCCCCGCTGCATTTCTTTGCCCGCCTGTCCGGGGGCAGAACCATCAAGGGCAGATTGCCCATCATGCAGTAGAGACGGCCGATGGCGACGCAAAGGAAGCCCGAGGGGCACTCGTTCGCATCAATCGTGCTGGTGTGCGTGATATTTGGCGCCCTCGCCATATTGGTTTTTGTCCCCGTGAACGTCTTCGAGACAGTTCGAGCAGTGGAACAAAACAGCATCCGCAACTGGCTCGGCAACGAGGCAGACCAATGGGTGATGTTGCGGATATTCGATGTCCTGAGAATCACCAACCAGGAGGCCACCAAATCGATTGGTGAGCTGGCCCTCTCGGGGAACCACAAGATCGATAGCTGGCTGGTGCAGCGCGTTTACGCAACCCTGGTATGGGTCCATCTCGTCGCCTACCGTTCGGGTGTCCTTTTGATGTGGGCAGCGTTCGGTGTTCCGGTGCTTCTCGCTGCGATCTATGACGGCTACATGCGCCGCGAGATCAGCAAGACAAATTTCTCATCCCAGAGCCCAATGCTGCACAAAAGCGGAATCGACGTATTCCGTGCAGCCATCGCACTGATGGTGGCCTGGCTCTTGATCCCATGGCACACCTCAATGCTGGTCGCGCCTACGGGGTTCTTCACCATAGGAGCAGCCGCATGGCTTTGGATCTCGAACGCGCCGAAGCGCATGTGAGTCTTAAAGAACGGCGCCTACGGGCACTGTCGGCCGCACGGCGTATTTCACAACGATTCAGGGCGCAGGCCATTGTGCGGCCCTCCACCATGGAGGTCACCGGGATTGAGATTCTGTCTCGAAACAGGCTGCTGTTCTGCAGCTACCCAACCATGTTGCGCGAGGACATTGCGGCACTGAAAGCCGCCGCCAGGATGGCCAGGACAGGCTTCTATCGAGAAGTGCACTGCAACGTAGAAATTCTGTCGCTACTGTCCCCGGACTGGCTGGAAGTCATGGGCCAAACCATGACACGAGGGATCGTGATCGAGGTTGTTGAGCGCAACGACATGTTGATGCACGGCATGTGGCTGGAGCGTGTCATCCACGTGCTATCGCTCATTCGGATATTCGGGGGCAAGATTGCCATGGACGATGTTGCCTACACCGACCAAAGCATCCATCTGATTGAGATGATGCGACCCGAGATCGTGAAGGTCGAAGACGCCAGGCATGCCCCGGCATTGCGCCAACATGGCGACATGGAAATTATTGTTGAGCGGATTGAGACAGCGCAGCTCGCACAAGAAGCCGTAAATCTGGGGGTGGACTATCTGCAAGGGTACTGGTGCGACGTGCAAGTCGAAAAGTGCGTCCCAAGCTCTCTCACGCCCCCTGGCATCGAGGCTCGGACCAAGGGGGACTGGAACAAGCCGAAGCAGCCCTGGGCGGAAGTCAAGGAACTGCTGGCTGTGGGCTAGCGGGTTACCGCATCGGCTTGGGGGTACGAGGTTAAATTAAAGAATTGGTAATCTGTTTCGCTTTTATAAATAATTCTGAAACGATCGCCGATTTTAATCTTTGGCTTCCGGGCAAGGTTCTTCATAACGAGAGCACTTTCCTCCCCAGTGGCGGCGTCAAGAAACACCAGCTCGACATTATTTTGGTATTTGGGCGTTGTAATATCATCAATAACGCCGAGCAGCAGAGTCGCCCCCTGCACCGTGGAATTTCCAAGATTATTTGCCGCAACCCCGGTCAACGCCGCCTCGGTCGTAGTAATCGGAATTGGGACGCGCTTCATCTCGAACTTGGTGATAACCCCTTCAGCAGATTTGATGGTGTCCTTGTCGCTCATCTTATAGAGCGTCGTCGGCGCACTCGCGCAAGCGGACAGAAGAACTGCAGAGAAGAGGGTAAAAATGAATTTGATGTACATGACGTAAAAGTATGGATTGGGTTGGGATGAGAGCGTAAACCTTTGCTCTGAAATAGGAATCAGAAGTCTATTGAATCAATTATAATTCAATTGATGGCCGAATCAATTGTAATTGGCGCGAAAGCAACAAGAGCCCCAATGATTCCACAGGGGCAGAGGGAGGGGCGTTCGAGACGCGACGTTTAAGGGCGTTTTTACGAATCGGTTCTCCGCAGCGCCCTCGTAGGATGTGACGCCATGATGAGATGGATCATGGTGTTTGTCGCGCTTGTTCCCGGCTTCGCCGCGGCCTCTTGCTTTGAGCAGGCCGCTGCCAGGTACAAGGTGCCAGTGGAGTTGCTCCAGGCGATTTCAACCGTGGAATCTGGCGGGCGTGCGAACGCATACAACGCCAACAAAAACGGTTCCTTCGACATTGGCCACATGCAAATCAACAGCAGTTGGCTGCCAACCCTGGCGAAATACAACATCGATGTTGAGAGCCTGCAGGACCCTTGCATAAATACCAACATTGGGGCCTGGGTGCTTGCCCACAACATAGCCCGATTTGGCCTGTCTTGGGAAGCCGTTGGGGCATATAACGCCGTCTCAAAATCCAAACGCGAAATTTACGCAAAAAAAGTTGCGGCGGTGCTCGTGGAGTTGGTCCGAAAAAAGCAGGCCCAGGCAGCTCAAAATGTCGGCCCGCACTCGATTGGTCGAGAAAACAAAGTTGCTTCAATGAATGTGGCAAAGCGGAGATAGAACATGAAAATGGCTTTGAAATCATTTCCGATTGCTTTTCTGCTTTGCGCGGGCGGCATGTACAGTGCCCAGGCAAATGCCGCTCCTGTGCAACGAGTATGCGATGTGAATGGTGTAGATGCGTGTCTCGAAACCGGGGCCGTCGCCCCGACCGGAGCCGTTTTATCGATCCAGGGCTATGCATATGATCTCGCAACGGGAGACAAGCCTATTGGCATCTCGGGCGCCTACATCACGGTGCAAAACGAAGAGTCGTTCCAACGGTACAAGCTACCGATGACGGCTCTTGAGGCTCGCCCTGACGCCATAGGGGCGTCTATCGGTGACGGGACGCTTAAACCGGAAGATTATGGAATTGTGAACGCCGGGTTTGTTGCCCAGGTGTTCATGGCTTCTTTGCCGCCCGGAAGCTACTCGGTGCAGGAAGCACGGATCGTCATGAAAAACTCCGGTTTGGTGAAGCTTGATCTTTCAAGCGCCGATCAAAGAGCGTCCTTTCGCGTTGAAGGTGCAGACAGCGGCTTTGAGCTGGTGAAAACCGATGGCACAAAAATTCCCTTGACCTTGGGAAAGCTGAGCAATGGCACCATCCCGGTGACGGGCTATCCACCGCTGCGCAATGACAACTACCAAATCAACGCGCGTTTTGCCGGAGCAACGGGCCCAATCGTCAAAAACATCTCCTTCAAATATCGACGCCCAGAAATCAGCATCCCCATCTCCTTGCCGTTGGTTGAGGGGTTCCCAGGGATAATCTCGCGATTGACTGCGGCCAATCCGCTAAATAATAGGCCGTTGGACCTTCAAAGCCTTCCAGTCGTTGTGGATCAGGTCCAGAACTCCTCTACCTCTATTAATGGTACAGGTATCAACGTGGGCTCAAGTATTCAACTTGACACCTTTGGCGGTAGTGGTTCCTATCAATTCAATTTGTCTGACGCCGACTCTACGGAAGGGCAGAACCTCATTAATTTATGGCTGAATACTCCCGACGCCCCGAACGTTAAGATTACTGCTACCCGATGGGACCCGGATAAAAAGGTTGTTGTAGTAAAGAGCACCGAGCAGGCTCCGATTAAGGTGGTTGATGTTAACTTGCAGGCCTCGTTGATAGGGCCCTCAGCAGAAACCTGTCAGGTGCTTCGCTCCATCAAGACAGAAAATATTATTGGCCAGTATAGCGGCACTGACTGCGCCATACGTTTTGATGAAATGCCGGAGGGGATTAAGCACAACCAATATATTTCGAACTCTGTAGCCGGGGCCCTTCCTTCCGTGGGCGTGAACGATTTCAAATACAGCGTGGGGGTTATCTATACCGATCCAACCACAAAGAAAACGCATTTCTATCCGTCCAGGTCGGGGGTGTCGGTCTTGCATATGACCGGGGTGGCTCCTGACCCGATTGCTCTCTCGTTCCGAAGCGACAAACTCCTGCAGCCCTTCTACGACGACAACCAAGCTGTGTTTCCTGGCAAAAAGTTTGGCTTCGTTGATAGCCTGCAGCCACGGGCGCTTGGGATTGTGGATGTTGCGAGCGCACATCGCGGTGTGCGTACACGTGTGACATATCCTGACGGCAGCTCCAAGGAAGCCTATTCCACGGTGTTCACCTCAGCGGTGCCGCTTGCCATGAGAATCGACGAGCCATGGGAAGAATTGCCGGTCACGGTCGAGTCCTGGTACGAGAAGGCCCCCGAATACAAGACCACTGAGAACCTGACCTTCGTTGGCATTCCCTTGGGCCCTATCGTCGATTTGGAGAAATCCTTCGTCTCGCACGACAAGGCCGCGACCATCATTCATGGCTCACTTGGGCTGGTCAAAGGCCAAACGCGCGTGTTTGACCCCAACACCATGGGTACGTGGAAAGTGGTCATCCGCAACGACAAAACAGCCGAGGTCATGAGCGCGCCGGTGACGGTCCAACCGGATGGGTCTTTTGCAGTAAATCTTGGAACCCTCGCCGCAGGCACCCGCTATATCGTGGCCGAAGCCTCGATGGTCACCGCCAGTGGCGCTGTGGCCACCAGCTCGGCCAAGTCCAAACTGCGCGCGCTGATCACCTCTCCGGGCCAGCCGATCACGGCAAGCCTCAATGTGCGCACCACGAGCGGCAGGGCGCCGTTTATGCAGACGGTTGCTGTCAACTTCACAGATCCGAAGATGCAGCCCGCGGTGCGTGAAGTCGCGTGGGAGCGGCAGAGCGAAGGCGGGGTCTGGGAACCCGTCTTTCGCAAGGGCACGAGCACCCAATACAGTGGCGTCAACTTCATTGCGCAACTGGATGAACCCGGTAAGGCGAATTTCCGCGCTGTGTTGACAAACAAATACTCGGGCGCAGTGTATGCAACAGATCCAGTCGAGCTAGAAGCTTTTGGGATGCCAGAATTCAAGGTTGTGGCTCCGTCAATCGTCCTGGCGAAGCAGCCCGTAACGTTTGTGATTGAAGAAGAGCCCGGATTTGAGGCCGAGTACACCTGGCACCTCATCTCGTCCTTTGGTGCTGTGAATATTGGTCCGACAAACGGGAAGACGTTTACTTTCACGCCGAATGAAGTCAAAAGCTATGGTGTAGAGGTGTTTGGGAAGCAAAAGGGTGCTCCCGACAATCCTGCCGCAAATGTAAAGAAGACGGTAGCGGTTCGCGCGGTGAATCCTCTGGCCTCAAGGGCAACGATCAATGGCCCGAAATTGCTGGAGACCAACAAGCCCTACCAATTCACCGCCAAGATCAACGATGTTGTTTCCGACAGCAAGGGCAAGGGTTACGAGCTCAAAGGCTACTGGATTCTTCCGGATGGCACCAGAGTGGACGGCACCGAGCTGACATTCACGCCGCGAGCGAACGATAAGGTTCTCAGTTTCTATACCTACGTGGAGGGTTATCCTGAAGACACCTCCGTTTCCACATATTCGTTCAGCACGTGGACATATACCTGGCCATCGGACTGGGCGATTCGCCTGCAGCCCCTGTACCTTGACGTACCCGCCTCCGTGAAATTCAGTGTGGAAACAAATTCAGTGCGCCTGCAGGATCTGCACGGCGAACCATTGACCTACACCTGGTCTCTGCCCGAAGGCGTGAGTCAGAGCTATGGCACGGACAGTGCCGGCACGCTGGCAATCAACAAGTTTGGGAAATATCAGTTGGCGGTGCAAATCTCTGATACCAGGGGAAATGTCACCAACATCACCAGTGAGGAATTCACGATATTGCCTCCAGCAACGGTGGAAACAAACGTCTCCCTGCTGTCCAAATATGGGGACAAGTTCTATTCTCCCGGCGCCTATTACCTCGGGGTAAAAATTAACAAACTCCCCCGCGGGGACTCGTTCCTGCGCAACGAGGCGTGGGTGAACGATAGCAAGGTAGGGGAGTTCACTGGATCTGGGCACTACGTCGCGTTTGCCGAACCAGGTGCGTATGACGTAACCGTCCGAACCATTACGAAGAGCGGCAACTATGGGGAGCAGTCGATCTCGCAACAGGTCCAGGCCCCACCTGCGCCGGTATGCGAGATCAAAGTCTCCAGCACGACCAGTGGTTCCTTGATCACACCGGCTTGCACCGTTGAAGCGGGATATATCAAGTCGTACACGTGGAACTACGTCCTTGGGGGACAGGCCCAGGTGGCGACCTCAAAATCATTCCTCGTCACCAAGAAGTGGCTTTCTGACAATGCCATTGGCACGGTCAGCCTCACTGTAGAGAGCGAGCTGGGCGCGAAGTCCACGCACCAAGTTACCTACTAGAGGCTGCACAAACAGGACGCAAACAGGCGCTTTTCGCGCCTGTTTTTTTTTGGCCGCTCTCTACAGTTCAAGCCAATGAAAGCGTCTTGCGATGAGGCGCAAACAGCGACCCATATGGACACACCCTGGAAATTAGCTCTGATTTTGTTGCCCGCCAGCCTGCTTGCGGGGTGCGCAACGCAATCGCCGATCTCGCAGGTGGAACTTGAAAAGCATTGGGTGCAGAGAAATGTCGAAATTTCCTCGCAGGAATCAGTTTTTGTGAGCAATGAGTTTGTCGGTGTTTCGGCGGACCAGTACAGGCCCATCTCGCTTGAAGATCGCGTGGTTTGGGTGTCTGGAGTTAATCCCAAGACCTCGAAGCTGCAAAGAGGAAATACGCCGGTGGACGCGGCCAGCGTCCAATCGGACTCCAAGAAGAAGCGATTTGTCGTTGAGCGTGTGTTTGGCCTCTCCAATGGAGCGCTGAGTGTCGAGGCGCTCTTTGAGCTGGATCACTTCAAGGCGGCATCCACGGACAGGTTTTATGTGGAAATGCTGACCGCGGGCGAAATGACCGAAGAGAGTGTCAACCAGGTAATGGGAGTCTGGAAAGACCTTCTCAAGCGCCTGCAGGCCAAAGGTTTGAATCCTAAGAACGTGGTGATGGGCGGGGCTAAATATCAGCAAACCGCAGATGCAATTGTGCTTGTAAAGGTAGGTTCATGATTAAGCGCCCGATTCCCAATTATGTGGATGACCAAATGCAAGTGTTTTTTTGGGAGCTCGACGAATTTTTCCCGTCGCTCACCATTTTCGTGGTCATGTTCATGTGGGATCAATTGACTGTCGGCATTGTCATGACATTTGCCTTTGTCAAGTTCTTCGGACGTTTCAAGAGTGCAAATATGGCCGGGGTTCTGTTCCATATGGCCTGGTGGGTGGGCCTGATGAGCATGAACAAGAAATTCGACAACGGCGCAGTCCGCGAGGCTGTTAAATGAATTTGAAGTCCTATCTGACGAGCATGAGTCAGCTTCAAACGCTGACGCTCACCGTCATCTTGTCCAACGTGATCCTGGCTACCGGGTTGGTATTCGCCTTGATCAATATTACCGGGCAGCGCGAGCGGGTCGTTTTGGTCCCTCCATCTTTGGATAAAAAGGCCGAGATAGCCTGGGAAAGTGCTAACAAGGATTATCTCAAGAGCTTCGGGCTCTATGTTGCGACCATGGTCGGGAACATACAGCCGAAATCATCTTCGGTGGTGCTCGATACGGCCTCTGTTTTCATGGATCCCGAGATCTATTCGGAATTTCGCAAGCAACTGATTGCGATTATTGAAGACCCGGTTTTCAAGGCGTCGGGTTCCGTTATTTCATTCATGCCCCAGTCTGTTCAATTCGAACCCGAGACCAGTCGAGTCTTTGTCATCGGTTCGATTGTGACCAGCACGTCCGGATCTACCAAATATCAAAAGAACGTTGTCTATGAAGTTGGCCTCAAGATTCGTGAGGGTCGGCCATGGGTAACCCATTTCACCAGCTATGAAGGTACGGCCATTCGCTCGGTAAATTGGTGGGCACAAAAGAGCTCCCGCGATGATTCGGTAATTCCTGACTATGCGTTGCCCGAAAAATGGAAAAAGGATGAGGTCAAGAGCGCGCCTGAAGCGGATTTCTCCGCGATGCATTTCCCTTCGACGCCGGCCGCTAGCGATGCTGAAAAAGGCTCGGCTGAAGTTCTTCCGGCAGCAAGTGAAGAAACCATCAATTAGGCAGCAGTATGCAAGTGGAATTTAAAAAGAAGGCGCTGCTGACCGTGTTGCAGGCCGCCCTGGTCGCGGGATCGTTCGCCGCTCACGCTGCAGAAGAGGCCGGCACTGCACCGACTCCGGTTACTGCCCCTGTTCAACAGAAGGCCCCAACTGCCCCGGCCCCGAGCGAGGAGGGTTCCGCTGGAGCAAAGCCGGAGCCGCTGGCGCGTTTCCTGGTCAAGAAGGGGAGCGGTGGTGCAAAGACAGTGGGCACAGCGCCTGAGGTGCGACTTCCCGAAGGCCCTCTGGGCGCCGCTCCCGGTGACATCGGGGTTCTTCTTGCCGATGGCCAGCCGAAAGCGCCCGAGAGCCTGAACCAGGCAATTGCCGAAGCGCAAAAAGCTGCGGGTCAGCCCCTCGATCACGTGCAACGCGAAATCAATATGCCGGGGCTGAAAAAGGACGACCCCTCGCTCAAGCCCTTCGTGTTGCACACGCGCAATGGGGTCAATGAAATTGTCCGGATGTCCTCGCGTCTTCTCAATCGCGTCGCCACCCCATTCAAGAAACCTACGGTTATCGACACCTCCGAGTCCACCAGCAAGGTGATTGGCAGCGATGTGTACTTCTTGCCGCACGGGGATCAGCCGATCGGGCTCTTCATCGCGGACTCAGCCAATACGTCTCAGACAGTCAGCCTGACGGTGATCCCCGACAACACGATTCCTGGCCAAAACCTGATCGTCAAGCTCGAAGACCTCCGAACGATCAAGAGCCTCGCGAATGTGACCGATTCGGAAGCCCAGGTCCTGCATCCGCAGGCCAATGACTACACGAGCATGGTGCGCTCCTTGCTGGCCAGCGCAGCGCGCGGAACAGTGCCTGGCTTTTCACCTGTACCCCTTGAAGGCGGCGTGGCGCAGATGGGCGACATGGCGATTGAGCCCGAGTTGACCTTTGCGGGCTCAGTGGCAGACATCTACCGCTATCGACTCGTCAACACCAGCGACAAACAGATTGACCTGGTGGAGACCGCGTTCTTCCGCGAGGGCGTGAAGGCTGTGAGCTTCTTCCCTCACACCAGCCTCCAACCCAAGCAGGTGAGCTATGTGTTCATCCTCGCTGACAAGCCTGAAAGCGCGGCACAGGGAGCGTCGCAATGAGCCTTGCATCGAGCTTCAGCAACCTCTCTGCCAACCAGAAGCGGACCACCATGGTGGTCGCCGCGATCGTTGCGATTCTGGGCATCAGCATCCTTCTTGCATCGGTTTCCGAGCGCAAGGTCAATCGGCTGCCCCGCGCCAACAAGGCAGAAGTCACCGTTGTATCGCCTTCTCGAACAACGGGCGTGGAAGCGTTTGCAGCGCAATTGGCCAATCTGGAAAAGGCGCAGCAGGATCTGAAAAGCGAGATGAAGTCCGTCTTGCGCAACGCCGGGTCGGCCAAGCCAAGCGATCAAGGTGAGGACGCACCCAAAGAGGCGCCCCAACTTGAAGACGTCCTGCCTGAGATTTCGGGCCAGACCAGCATCTTTGAAGCTCCCGCGAAAAAGGGGCCGGAGCTGCCCATGACGACTCCAGCGGTTCCAGTGGCACCGAGGGTGGATGCTGCCCCGGCCACGGTTGTCCCGCCGCCTGCTCCTCCAACTATCCGAATGATCGGCGAAGAGGGCGAGCTCACCGACGAGAAAGTCTCGAAGCTCAACACGCCCGCCGAAGCGGCCAGGACAGAGAAGAAGGTCGAGTCAGCCTTTGTGCCGGCCGGGTCCATGTTCACCGGTGTGCTGCTCTCCGGACTTGATGCGCCCACATCGGCCGTCGCTCAGAAGAACCCGACGCCTGTCGTGGTGCGCGTCAAACGCGAGGCGATTTTGCCCAACTACGCATCACTCGACGTGCGGGAGTGCTTTGTGATGGCGGCGGGCTATGGCCAGCTCTCCAGTGAGCGCGCCCTGATGCGGGCGGAAACGCTCTCCTGTGTACGCCAGGACGGCAACGTGATTGAAACCAGTCTGGACGCCTACATCGTGGGTACGGACGGCAAGGTCGGTATCCCCGGACGTTTGGTGTCCAAACAGGGCCAAATGATCGCTCAGACCCTTGTCGCGGGAACCCTGGGAGGCATGGGGCAAATGCTTGGCCGCTCGCGCGTTCCGCAGCTCAATATCAACGGGCAAGGCGCGCTGTACGAGGACGAGTCGATGTCCTCAATCGCCCAAACCGGTATCGCCGGAGGTATCGGATCCGCGACAAACATGATCGCGAAGTTCTATCTGGACATGGCCAAAGAGACCTTCCCGGTTGTCGAGATCCCTGCTGGTGAGGTGGTGACGGTGGTGGTGACCCGCGGCTCATCGCTGCCACTCAAAGGGTCGTCAAGCCTTCAACGCATCTCTGCGCCCAACGAGAACCAACGGAACGCTCAGGGCACGGCCTCGCGCGCAGAACCTCCACGCCGCGTAACGGACGCTCGGCCGGCGAACCCAGGGCAGATCGTGGCGCCCGCTGAAGCGGCCATCAAGTCCGCCGTCGCGGCGACTGCGGGCGTGAAGCCCCCCGTCCAAAACTTCCAAAACGGCCTCGGCTGGTAATGATCATGTACCCCCTCCAATCGCGCCCCGCTTTATTCGCCGCTGCTGTCGCGGCATTGCTCCTCAGCGGCTGCGCTGGCCCGCTCAATACCGCAGACAACTCGGAATTCGCGTGCAGCGACCGCGACTGCCCGACTCCGTTTGAGGTTTACAACGCAACGAACTCAGCGCCGCCATCTGTCCGCAACGGACGCACGCCAGAGAAGTGGAACAAGGGCGCGAAAGGCAATGGGGCCGCGGAAAAGCAGCAAGAGCAAACCGCTATGCCGGCCTTGGACCTCACCCAGGCGGTAGCAACAACCGTGCGCCTGCAAGACCCTGCGCAAAAGACTGCGCAACCCATCCGCGAACCGAGCCAAGTGATGCGCATCTGGATCGCTCCTTGGATTGACCAGGGCGACAACCTGAACTGGTCGGGCTATGTCTATACCGAAGTGACGCCCAAGCGCTGGGCCTTTGGTGAGCGTCAGATCCGCTACCAAAGTCTCGCGCCTCAATTCGTGCAACCGAAATAACGATTTCCCTCAACCGCCTCAAGAAAGGTACTACCGTGAAAAGCAAGCTCCAAAACAATTCCAAGCTGGTCCGCAACGTGCAAACCGCACTGCTGCTGGCAGTCGCCGTCTCGCTCCCCATGCAAGCCATGGCCGGGGCGGGCGGCAGTGAGTTCACCCAGGTCTATGACCAGTTGACCGGTTGGTCCAACGGCATTTTGGGCAAGTCGCTCGGCGTGGCGGCGTTGCTTGTCGGCCTGGGTGTGGGCGTGATCAAGCAGTCGGTGATTGCCGCTGTCGTGGGCGTCGCCATGGCGCTGACCGCGGGTTTCGGCCCCGGCGTGATCGACGGCGTGATCACCTCGGGAGTGTCCATCGTCAACGCCATCTAAAACGCCAAACATGTCCGCCCTGCACCGCAAGTTTCAACGCGCCGCTGAGCGCATATCGCCCGACGAGTACATCCCAGTGGTGGCCTACGACGAAGAGAGCGGTGTGCTCATGACCGATGATGGTCATATCGGTGTTTGCTATTGGGGCGACCCGGTGAACGGGGCGGACGACACAACTGCCGACATGCTCAAAGGGGCGCTCTCCCTGGCGCTCCCTGAAGGCAGCTTTGTCCAACTGTCGATTATCGGGATGCCCGACATCGATAACCAAATTGCTCAATACCAAAATCGGCGAGAGCAAGACATCTATCGGATCCGTGACGTTTCTGCGCGCGACACCCTTCGTGAGTACGCAAAGCGTCGCGCGGAGTTCATGCATGGCGCGGCCCACGTATCCAACATCCCCACCATAGGCACAAAGATTCATGATCGGCGCGTCGTACTGTCGGTGAAGTCACCCTTCAAAGGCAGAACGCCAAGCACCGAAGAGATCGACAACATCGCTGAAACCGGCGCCAAGCTCGCAGAGTCCATGCAAACCTTCGGTTTGTTTCTGCGCCGCATGAATGCCACCCAATATCTGGAGCTGGCCCACCGGCTCACGCACCCGTTTGCACCGCGCAAGATTGACCAGGTGCGAACCGACCAGCTCCTCAAGAACCAAGTGTTCCTGCCAGGCGAGAGCATCGAGGTGCACAAGGACGCATTGTTGTTCAACGACGATACGCACGTGCAGATGCTCGCGGTAGGGCGCTGGCCCAAGAGCAACGACTTGTCCCTGATGGCCTTCATGATCGGGGACCCGCTCGGGGCGAACAATCAGATCAAGCTGCCCTATCACATCAGCTTGACGCTGCACTATCCGAATCAGTACGGCAAAACCACGAGCATGAAGCAGAAGGCCGCCATGATCAACTATCAGGCCTTCGGCCCGATGTTGCGCTTCGTGCCGAAGCTGGCGTTCAAAAAGCAAGGCATGGATGTCCTTGTGAATGCGATGGAGCAGGGCGCCTCGGTCGTGGAAGCATCGCTCACAGTGAGCGTGTACGGGCAGACCCGCGAAGAGTGCTCGCGCCAATCATCGACGCTGCGCACCTACCTGCAATCATTCGACTTCGCGATGGGAGAAGAGCGCTTTGTGGTGCTCTCCTCATTCTGGAATTCGTTCCCGCTCTTTCCTTCTGTCGAGAGCATCAAGAACACCTTTCGTTTCAAGACCATGGCGGTGGAGCAAGCCATGACCTTCGCTCCGATCCTCGGAGAGTGGAAAGGAACGTCCGTTTTTGCCAAGCCTGGCCAGGGCTATGGGATGCTCCTGCAGAGTCGTCGCGGTCAGTTGATGAGCCTCGACCTGTTCGACAGTCCCACGAACTACAACGGCGTGGTCTTTGCGTCTTCTGGGGCCGGCAAGTCGTTCCTCACCCAGTCGATGAACATGGATTACTTGTCGATGGGTGCCAAGGTGTGGGTGATCGACGTGGGACGGTCTTACCTGAAGCAAGCCAAGATGCTCAACGGCTCATTCATTGAGTTTGGGCCGGAGTCAGGGATCTGCTTGAACCCGTTTTCTCGGGTCGTGGACATCGACGAAGAAGTGTCCTTGATCCAGGCCTGCATCGAGAAAATGGCAGCTCCTGAGGACGGGCTCGACGACTACCGTCGCTCGCGCATTGAGGAAGCCATAAAGGCCGTATGGGGGCGCATGGGTACGGGTTCGACCATCACGGACGTGGCCGACTACCTCACGCACCAAGAGGACCAGCGCACAGCCGACATCGGCAACATGCTGTACCGCTTTACGCGCTACGGCTCCGAAGGCTATTGGTTCGACGGCAAGGCGAACGTGGACATGTCCAACGATTTCGTGGTGCTCGAACTCGAAGAGCTCAAAGGAAAGCGCACGCTGCAGCAGGTGGTGTTGATGCAACTCATCAGCAACATCCAGCGCGAGATGTACCTCTCCAATGACGGGCGGCCAAAGATCCTCGTGATCGATGAAGCGTGGGATCTTCTCGATGACCCGATGGTCGGGCGTTTCATGGAGCATGCCTACAGGCGGTTCCGGAAATATGGCGGCGCGGCCATTGTGGTTACGCAGTCAATCGCAGACCTGTACCGCTCTGATTCTGGGCGTGCAATCGCCGCCAACAGCGCTTTCAAATTCATTCTCAAGCAGACGGCCGAGTCAATCGAGCAGGTGAAGAAGGAAGGCCATCTGGCGCTGGGCGACTACGGCTTTTATTTGCTCCAGACGGTGCATTCAATCCCCGGCAAGTATTCGGAGGTGATGTTCTACACCGAGCAGGGGATGGGTGTCGCCCGACTGGTTGTGGACCGCTTTTCACAAGTCCTGTTCTCGACCTCCGGTGCTGAGCGAACGGAAGTCATTGCAAACATCGAGCGGGGCATGAACCCGGTTGAGGCCGTCGAAACGTTTATCGCCAACCATGGATAAGAGAAAAATGCAGGAACGAGAGACCGAGGACCAAGCCCAAGACGACGAAGCAACACGGCAACCCAAGGCCACTGCGGCTGCGCCCAAGAAGAGCTCTGGCCTCTTGCCATTCATGGTGGACGCGCTGGTGGTAGTGGTCATCGCAGTGATCGCTTCCTTTGCCGTGGTGCGCTATGCACCCCAAGACCAGACCGAAAGGCCTCCCGAACCGCAGAAGTTCGCTTACGTGGATATGGAGCGCCTATCAAGGGAGCACATTCTTGGGCTCACCGAACAGGCGCGCAGCGGGGAAATTGATGCGGAGGAGATCACGAAGAGGACTCGCGAATTCGCTCAAGCACTCATGACCGGAATTTCCGCGGTGTCCGAGCAGGGCGTCATCGTCTTCAATGCCAACGCCCTCGCTTCGGTTCCCGCGACCACGGAAGATTTGACCCAAACACTGCAGGAACAGTTGCAGAAATCTGGGCAGATGGCAATACGGAAATCCAAGCAAGCGTCGCCCTAAACAAGGCGAAACCTGGTGCGTTTCGTTGCAATTTACGGCGGACGCAAACCTAGTATTTGAAGCACCTGCAGGCCCCCGCTTGTCGGTGCTTTTTCTATTGGGAATCCACCTTGCAATCGAATTCAATTCATGGCGATCGCGTGATGCACCGCGCGTTGCGAGTCCTTGGAAAGATCCTTGTCGGCGTGATCCTCGCTCTCGCTGCTGGCGTGCTCCTTGCGATGGCCACGGGTTACCGAGTCGGCCTGGATGCGCAGCGCCTCGCCGGTGAGCCCGCCTGCATGCCATTCCTTATCTATGTCTGGCACAAGAACCGGGGCGAGGCGCCGGTGCGCGGCGACTACGTTGTCGCGCGCATGCCCAAGACCGGGCTGGGTGTCGGCGGCCGAGAAGGGGATCGGATCGTCAAGCTCGTCATGGCCGGCCCTGGCGATGAAGTCCGAATCGCAGGGACCGAACTCTGGATCAACGGCAAACACACCGACCGGCTTTGGCTCGCAAAGAGTCTGCCCGGAAAAAAGGTGGGCGACTTTGACACGCATCGGGTGCTTGGACCGCGTGAATTCTTTGTCATGGGCACGACGAAGGAAAGTTTTGACTCTCGCTACTGGGGACCAATAAATCGTGAAGCAATCATTGGCACGGCAATTCCTGTGCTGTAGTTTTTTCGTAATGGCCGGGGCTTCCCACGCAGGAATTGAAACGACCGCTCCATGGCTTGTCCGCGACGACATCACGCAGAAACCCCAGCCCCTCCAAGTCGCTCCCACGCGCACCCTCTCTGACTTCACTCGGCAGCAGCCGCAGCAGCAGCAGTGGATGCAAGACGACATGATGCGACGCTTGCGCGAGGCGGCGCCCAAGGTCGGGCAAGACACGACAGCGCAAGACTTTGACATGCAGGTGTTCATCTCGGCGGGCATGCCCGAAGGGGTCTTGCGCGCCCTGTTTGCGCAGGCCATGGAATTTCCTGCAGGGCGCGTCCGGTTTGTTGTCCGCGGCTTTACTCCGCAAAAGCTCGGCGTGCTGGTGAGCAAGCTCAGAGGCCTGTTCCCCGACCCCCAAACCGACCACATCACCCTTGAGGTGGACCCCAACGCGTTTCGCGCCTACGCCGTTGATGCCGTCCCCCTGTACCTCGTCAAGGATGGCGAGAAATGGTACGAGACCAAGGGCTCGCAAAGCCTGTTTGCAGCACGCGAGAACGTGCAGCAACGCGGAAAAAGCGCGCACGGGGAGCTCTATGCCATTGCCGAGCCCGACATGCTCAGCGTGATTGAAGAGCGCACAAAGAACTTCGACTGGAAGCCGGTGATGGCGCGCGCGCAAGAACGGGCGGCCAAGAACCTTCGCCCTGGGTTTGATCTGCCGACTGCAACGCAGGACGGTACGGCTTACTTCGTGCCGACCTTCCGCGTGCCACACGACATCAAATCGCCCTCTAAAGACGGCGCTGGCCAAGTGCTGTTGGCCAAAGGTGGGCAGACCATCAACCTGTTGGACTACACCCGGCTGCAGGTGCCCGTCATCGTGTTTGACCCATCTGACAAACGCCAGGCGCAAATGGTCAAGCGCTGGATTCAGCAGCCCGAATTTGCAAATGCAGATCTGTTCGTTGTGGGGTTCAACCTTCAGGCGATCGACGCTAAGACGCCGGTCACGGTCGAGATTGCGCAGAGCTACAAGCGGCCCGTCTATCCGTTCCTCTCAAAGCTCAATGACCGCTTCGGCGTGCAGGCCGTGCCTGCGATCGTGCAGCAGGAAGGGCCGCGCCTGCGCATCAGCACCTTCAAACCGGAGGACTTTTGATGCGCCCCATCGTCTTTGTTAAGCGACTCATTTGCCTGCTCGCTCTGCTGCTCTCGACTTCTCACGGCGCGTTTGCACAGCAAGCCATGTCCCTTGGGTGCAACAGCTACAGCCCGCTCGAAACGATGTTCAGTGACGTTTGCTGGTCCGGGATCTTTCCAATCCGGCTGGCCGGGGTCACCTTCATGGACGGCAAGTCCGGTGTGCCCAGCGACGCATCCAAACGTGTGGTTTGCACGTGTGGGGGGGATCTGCTGAAAGGCAAGCTGCCTCGCATCGGATTTACCGTGGGTTTCTGGGCGCCGTCAAAGATCATCGATGTCACGCGGCGGCCCTACTGCATGCCGTCGCTAGGGGGCTTGCAATTGCCTCTTGGGAATGTCGAGTTCCTCAATTCGGGGGCGAACATGGGGCGCGGCGATAACAGCCAGCATTTCTCGAACTGGGTGCTCTACAGCTTTCCGGTCATCTGGATGCTGCGCCTGATTGATGAGGGGGCATGCCCCGCCGATGGGCTCATGGATTTCGACGTGGTTACGGCCAGCCCGATGTTTCCAAACTGGAACGACGTGCTGGGGCGCTACACGGCCTTCGTCAACCCGGAAATGCTCCTGTTTTCCGGCGCCACGTCGCTGTACGCGCTACCTGCCGATGCCGCCGCGGCTACGGCTGGGCAGCCCATCAATGATCTCTTCTGGGTCGCGGGAGCATGGGGCCCCGGATACCCCATGACCGGCTTCTCCAATGGGGGGACTGTGGACCATCAGATCGAGCCGGTCAGAGCCACGAGCTTGTCGGCATTTCGTGGGCTCTCCCTGATGCACCGACTGGGCTTTTTGTCGGAGACCATCGGCACGGACAACCTGTGTGAGCGCAACCAGCGCTTCGTGATTCGCAAGGACGCCTACCGATGGCAATTCCTGGCGCCCTCACCAGAGAGCGATGGGCCAGCAGAGGGAGCGCCGCCACCGGTGAACTCCACCAACCAGGTGCGCGAGGTCAACCCACCTTCACGCTACAGCACCTGCACCCATCCAACAGGCGCGTCCACCGTGGGCTGGGGGATGTGGCGAGACGTTCCGGCAACAGGCGAAGACCACTCCTATCTGCTGTTTCAGTGGACGGATTGCTGCTTCGGCGTGTACGGCGATTGAGAGAAGCGCTCAAGATGCAACAGCACATTCGTCCCTGGCCTGTCGTCTTGGTCGGCCGGCTCATGCTGGCAATTGCAGTGGTCGTGTGGCCACTCACCGCACATGTCGCGTACGCCCAAGCAATCGAGCAGTTGCCCATCACCCCGTCACAAGAGGCAGAGGCGTCTTCGTGGCTCGTTGCGCAGTTGACGGCGGATGATCTCAACGAATTCAACCTCATCAACCGGCGCGCCGCGCGACTGCTGCGTGGAGACGGGGCCCCCGCGCCGCTGCGCACGCCCAACGTAGAGGAAGACGCGACTCAGCGAACGCGCGCGCCCGATCTGAGCACCGATCCGGCCGACGAGCAACGCGCTAAGGCCCAGGCGGATCGAGCCCTGCAGCCGCTTGCGCTGCCTGAATTGATTCAAGGCGCGCAGCGTGGAAGCGATGCTGGCCAGGAGATGATGGGGCGAGTCAACCCACCGACGCTGGACATGGAGCGGGTTGAACCCGGTCAGAACGATACGACAGAGGGGCGCCTAAACGTTACCGAGATGCTTCCGGGGTTCAACTCGAAGTCGATGCCGGCATTGACCTCTAAGGGGAGCGAGATTTACAACGACCCGGAGTTGCTCAAAGGCCTCTCTGAACAGAACCGCAGAAACCTGCGCCGAGACGGATGCAGAAAAACCGACTTTGAAGCGCTCGAACTGCAGGACATCTCGCAAGCCGCGTCGTCCCCAAAGCACCGCATTCTGAAAGTCGAATTCTTCGACATCGAGAAACAGGCCATTCCAAACACCAGCCCGGTGGAGTACCTGACGGTGATGAAGCCCACCGTGTACAGCCGGGGCCACGTGGACATGATGGTTGCGACCATTGGAGCCGGTGCAACGGTGTACTGGGACCGCGTGGACGAGACCTACGCCATCAAGTACACCTACACGCCTTTTTCGGCCGCAAAGAATCGCAACTACTTCACCTACAACCATCGTTTCGCTGTGGATGGTGGGGCAGGGGTACAGGTGTTGAGCAACGCGGGCATTGTCAGCTATGGCAGCCCCGGCGATGGGTGGAAGACGGTGGCGTCTCAGGCCGTCCAATTCGGGGCCAAGGCCTTGTACTTGTCCGCCGATCTCTACCAGGCGAAAGCAACCTACACAGAGGAGACCCCTGGGGTTCCGTGCCCGCCTGACCCACCTCAGATCTGCGAAGTCCCATCGTATGGGGGAGAGATGTTGCGGTGGTGCCCTGGAGCGCCTGGAGCCAACATTGCCCTCATGTACGACGACCAGGCGAATCCCGATGAACGCGTGGTCGCGAAGAAGTACAACGATTTGGCTGCCGCGACGGCCTCGCGGAAAACCTATTCCGATGACTCCTTGCTACGCGCCGGCATCACGCGCGGCTTGAACGCTGGCAGCAGCGCAAGAGCACAAGAACTTGCTGGGCAGTGTCGCCGCGACACGATTTCGCGCATCGAGACACAAGTGGGCGATCCATACGCCGTGCCGAATATGCGCTTGTGCTCAGAGACCCTGGTGAATCCGTATCCACAAGGCTGCAAGAACATACAGCGGTCGTTCGGCCTCACCTACTTGGCTGAGCAGAATTACCTCACGGTACGCGCGTTCGAAAAAATCAAGGTGCCGATCATTGATCCGGTCACCGGAAAGCAGGTGAAGGACTCGGAGGATTACCCGCTCTACACGTACCGCAAAGAACCGGCCAATGTTGCGGGCCCGGTTCGGACGGATTTTCCGATCATGGGTGGGGCCATGTGTCCAGGCGGGGAGGGGTGCTCGACTGAAAAGCTGCCCGATGATCCCCGAGGGGGCAGCGAGGGACCCTATCTGGAGTACATGCACACCCCGGTGGGAGGAGACCCAAAGTCTTATGCGTTTGACGGCGTGTACGTCCAGGCGGGTGGGTCGAGCAACTTCAGCAACTACGGCAAGCCCAGCGAGTCCTGGCGGCCCTCAGGGACCGCGAGCGGCGACGGCACACTGCACCAGTTGCGGCTGATGGCCAAGACGTACTCGGTGCCCATCAACACCTTCGCGGGCTGCGAAAAGTACATGCAGTACGTGGCAGATGGCTTCTGCAAAGGGGGCAAGTTGACGTGTGTGGATACCGCCCCAACCAGATCCATTGGTGGAGTGACGTTCGGCCCTGGGCTTCCCAACAGCGGCATCGTTGAGCTGCTCAAGAATTGGGGTACGGACGCCTCGGCGGTGCACGATGGCATCAGCGATGGTGCTGGGGCCGACCCCACGCCAAATGGCGATCCCATAGTCATGCTGGAAGACAAGATGTGCTGGGCGGCCGAAGGCGAGAGCTTCACGAGCTGCTCCACGATGGAAGATGAAGGGTCGCTCGCGCATTTCTTCAAGCCCGATGGCAGCGAATGGGCCTCGGACTGCGACAGCGTAACCAACGACGATGGCCAGCCAATCACGCAGGCCTGCAAGCCTTCACCAGGCAATAACTCATGCGATTCGCGATTTGAAGGCGTATTTACGGGCGTTTGCTACAACCCAACGCTTGCTTACGATTGCGGAGAAGACAAAGAACCCAACATTCCAGTTGTCGTTGAAGAGCAAGGCGACACGTGCTCTGGCGTGGTCCGGTGTATGGGGACAGAGTGTCACCGCCCGAACCTGAGCGGCAATCACGGTGAGGGCTTTGCGCGAGCTGTATCGGGGATGGAGGCGCTGAACTTCATGATCAGCGAGATGGTGTGCGCAGAAACCGGCGAACCACCTAAGTCAGTAAATGAACCGTGCACCCCGATGGTCTTTGGCGGAAAGCCGATGTATTGTAAGCAGCCAATTGGCCGTCAAATTGGCATTACGCCTGATTGCTGCAAAGAAGCCCGCAAAGGGGCAAAAAGCGGCCCCTCGTGGATCATGTATCTGCAGGCAGCAAAAGCATTGTACAAAATTTCCCGGAATGAGACTGTTCAGCATTTTCTTGGGAATTTCGATGTGTACAACAACGCCTCACAGACGTTTGGAGAAATATCCAAACCAGTTACAGATCTGTATGATTCTGCGTCAACCTGGCTGACTGAAAACGTTGTGGAGCCATTTAACGCTGGTTTCGATAATATGTTTGGAAATTTTGGTTCGGGAGGTGGGGTTAATCCGGCACAGATAGCTGTTGACTCGCCTGTTAAGCAAAGCGCGATAGGCGGGGCGATTGATCAGCTCAAAACGAATTTAATGAATTCCGCTTATGAAGTGCTGAATTCCATAAGTCCGGAGTTGGCCAACAGTGTTTTTGTGAATGGCGGCTTCTCCACGGTTGCATTCACGGAAAGCGCGAAACAAATCCTCGAAACCCTGAATACCGCATTTATGATCTACTCAATCGCCCGGTTGATTGGACACATCATATTTGCATGCAAACAGGAAGAGTACGAGTGGGGAATGAACGACCGTTGGCGTTTGTGCACCTTTGTAGATTCATGTTGCAATAAGAAATTCCTGTTCGTCTGTGTCGAGAAACGTCAGTTGTATTGTTGCTACAAATCAATAGCGACAAGGGTGATTTCTGAACAAATAACCAAACAAAACCTCTCTGGGAGCAAGCCATTCGGTTTTCGCACCGGCCCGAACGGCAGCAAGCTTGGCGGTTGCAAAATTAATTGCGGCGGATTCACTCCTCTGGAGTTGGCATCTGTGGACTGGTCTCGGGTTGACCTGACCGAATGGACCGATGCACTTGTTGAATCGGGGACCATAAATACGGCCAATCCAGGGCAGTCTTATGGAGTCACCAAGAACTCAGTACCAATCAGTAAAGCGGTTGGGGGGCCGGATGGCGAAGGTGGGGACATCGATGAGCGCGCCGCTGCATACAAGACGGTGGAGGGCTGGCAGCAGAACCAGGGCAAGATGACAACGTTTACCGAAACATTGCGCCAGGACGGCATCGAGCACTGCTACGACCCGAGCAACAACAAGAAAATGCCATTCGTGTATCCAGGCTGCAAACCAAGCCCCGAGCCAACACCGCCTTAAACAGGGCGAAACCTGGTGCGTTTCGTCATGGATTGAGACGAGTGCAACCCTAGTATCCAAACACCTGCGCGCTGAAGCCTGCAGGTGTTTGTTTTGTTTTGGATCACGAGAGTTGCACAGTGGGCGCCTTCCTTATCGCAATCATCCTTTTGGCAGCAGGACTGGCTCTCGTAACCCTGGGGGTGGGGGCATCCAAGAGAAATGATCGCCCCAAAACGGTCAAGAAATTGGGGACCACCAAGAGCCCTGCAGGGCAAGGGGGCACCAGGGTCGCCAGCCACTTGGCTGCGGAAGAGGGGGAAGACCCCGCCGAAATCATCCTGAGCACTCTGCGGATTCCTCCCCCAGACGAGAAGCGCATAGAAGCGGTGGCCCCAAAGAACGATCGACCGGCACCGACCGGGGGGCGCTTGTGAAGTCTCTGTTCCCCACCCTGATCGCCTGGGCCTGTGCCGCGGGGTTCAGCGCCCCCGCTGTCGCAGCAGGAGAGCCAAACCCGGTTGTGCAGATGATTCGCCAGACCGCCAGCAGCAACTCGCGCCTTGGGGTCTGCGTAGCCCTTCAGCGGGCAAACGCAGCCCCGACAAAGGGGGATGACGAAAAGAGGCGCATCGAAGCAATTCAACTGGTCGCGCAGAAGATCAACAACCGAGATCCTCACATGCTGCGAGCTCGGGCCGACGCAGCTCGGCTGGGCTTGTACGGTTTCAAGACCGACCAGAACCTCGCGCTCTCTCTTTACAAAAAAGCCAAGATACCCGATGCCGGATTAAATGCGGCCTTAATGCTGTATCGCGGCACCGATTACAGCAATAACGCTAAGGCCGCAAAAGAAATCCTGAATGTGCTTTATTCGTCCGGGGCAGCCACCGACCGGACTCGGGGGCCGGTAGGCGGCCAGGCGCATTACATTGCCGGCCTTATTCATGAAGGCGGCTATGCGGGGCAGGTGGACATGAAAAAAGCATTTATCCACTTCAGATCGTCCGCAAGAAATTCGTACGTCCCCGGTATATATCACTATCTCCGTCTGATAGTTCGTAACCTACCCGAATTGACGCGCGCTGAGCAGCAGGTAGCAACGCAAGAGATCCGCCTGATGACAAACAGGTGGCGTTGGCAGGCTGCCGAAATCATGATGATCAATGGTGATATGCATGCGGGAGGTTGGTTCCCTGATGATAAAGACGGCTATTTCGCACAGTATTACTGGCGAGTAGCTCAAAGAATGGGGGACGGGTCGGTGATACCTAATATCCAATCGCTCCTACAGCAGCGGATCAGGCGAATGTCCAATGAAAATGAAGATCGGCTGCAGAACGATGTTCAAGTAGCCCTGCGAAATGTCGCAAACACCAAACACGATCTGGAGTTTTCCGACCTATGTGCCGAGTAGAGTATTGGATTCCACGGCTACTGGGCGCGGCCTGCGCATTGGTGCTTGCAATTTCATGGGTGGAGCCGGCCTTCGCTATTGACCAATTCATTTTAGACAAGGAGGACGGTTGGTTCTGGTACGAGAGGGAGCCCGAGCCAGAAACGCCCGTCAAGCCACCGGAAATAAAACCCGAACCGAAAAAGCCAGTTGAGCCCGCTCCACCCAAGAAGACTCAGCCTCAAAAGGTGGAGCCGCTATCGGTTGAATGGTTTCAAAAAGAGTATCAGCAGATACTCAACAAGGCGATTGATGAACCTTCGCAAGAGAACGTCCGCAAGTACCGCTATGCGACCCGCGTGATGCTCGATAAGGCCAGTAATTTCACGCATGTGTTTCAGCGCGAATCTCTGCTGGATCCACTTCTCGACGAGGCCAACCGCATGCCGTTTTCTTCGGCTTCGCGCGGAAGCTTCATGCGTTTGACCATCGAGGAGCAAGCGAAGGCAATCAAGGCAATCTCCGAGAAGGCGGGGCTGTGGGTTTTCTTGGATGAATCCTGCGCATTTTGCGCATTGCAATACCCCATCGTGGCGCGGATGGCCCAGGACAGAAAACTCACGGTGATCTACATCACCCCAGATGGGAAGCGTCCTCCCTGGATGGCCAAGACCGATGACGTGCGTGCGGAGTCTGGTCAATCCAAATTTCTGCGCATTGGTGTGCGTCCTGCCGTGGCCGTGGTGGTACCGCCCGAGAACGTGACGGTGCTCACCCAGGGATTGCTCTCCCAGGACATGCTGGAAGAGCGGTTGCTCTTTGCCGGAGATCAGTCTGGGCTTCTCAGCAAGGAAATCAGTGACAAGGCGTTCCCAGAGCGTCGCGGCTTGCTCACGCCCGACGACATCAAGGAAATCGGCGGCTCGATGAGCGACGACACCAAATCATTTACCAATTCGGTGCAAGACCGACTGCAAAAAAGGTATTGAACATGTTGTGGAATTTCAAACGCATGGCAACGCGAACGGCCGCGGCAAGCCTGTCCATAGCGGTAGCACTGGGCTCGCTTTCGCTACCGGCCCATGCTGGCCTGAAAGAAGCGCTCAATGAAATGTTCATCGGGACATCGACCAATCCTCAGGCGATCAGCACTCAGCGCCTCAAGGGGATGTACGGCGGTTCCATGACCCTGCGCCCCATCAGCAGTGGGATCAACGTGATTCAATTTGCACCGCCCAAAATTGATGCCGGCTGCGGGGGCGTCGATATATTCTTCGGATCGTTCTCGTTTATCAATGGGGCTCAATTCGAACAATTGATACGCTCGATTGCGGCCAATGCTGTGGGTTTTGCTATCAAAGCAGCCATTGAGTCCATGTGTTCTCCATGCGCCAAACTGATTGCGGAGTTGGAGGCGGCAATGAGAGAGCTTAATGCAATGGCCAAGAACACATGCGCCATCGGTAAGGCTATGCTTACCTCAGCGGGCAGAGGAAAGCTAATGGAGCAGGCTTCCGATATAGGGAAGCGCGTTTCTACTGCTCTGGGAAACTTCGCTGATGAATTGAAGGCAGAGAATAGCCGCAACTATACCAATCCAAACGAAACAGCGAAGGGGACAGGGCCTGGCACGGGGGGTACAGGAGCTGAAGTGGCGGCCAATAACCCATTGGACGGGAATTTGGTTTATCTAGCAGCAAGGGAATCATTGGATAACGGCGGAAATACACTGCGTTTATTTCTCAGCAGAAATGACGCAATCGGCATAGTGATGGGCCTGTATGGCGTCGTGATCGTCAATCCAGAGACCAATACGCCCAGTAATTGCTCTGGCACTACCCCGCCTGAGCGCTGCGTCAAAGACCCAGAAACCTTCGAGCCCACCATTACTCGATGGGACAACCTGATGTACCCGGCGCGGTTTGATCCCGATGGCGTGATGGTGCGCTCATGCGGTGGCTCTGATTGCCGTAGTGTTCCACCCGCAAGACTCCCGCTGGCTACCTGGGGTGGTGTCACGGAAATTATCAATAGGGCCCTGTTTGGTACCTCAGATATTCCAACATCTAAAGCCGATGTTTCACCTGATTCGGTCGTCGGCATGTTTGTGCACAAGTCGGGAGAGGGGGCGTTGAGCGCATCCGCGCGATCTTTGATCAGCGTTGCGCCGCTTCCAATTATCAACCTGATGATGGAAACGCAGGATATTGAAGGGGCATCCATGACCTTGGGGATTCAGCTTGCCGAAGTGCTCCCTCAATACTTGGCCTACAAAATGGCAGTTGAGTTTCAGGGGATCGGTGCAAACGTGTTTTCTGGCCAAACCAAGAAGGATATGCCGGCTCTCTATGAGCGGAACCTGAAAGAGAAAGCGCGCCAACTGGATGCACTCAAACCTGTGGATGGCACCATGGCAAAAATCTTGAATGAGACCACGAAATCTATGGTGAATATTCGAAATCTCACGCGTTCTCAATTGAGCGTGGCCCCTAAACGCTAGGAGTCGAGATGTCTTTAACCATTTATACCGTTTCGGATCCGGCTACCGTTGGGTCAGTGATGACCTCCATGGCTATGTTCTTTACCCAGGACTCGTGGGTAGGGGGAGCCCTCAAGCTCGCTTTGATTTGCAGCCTCCTGGCTATTCTTGCCAAGGGTGTCCTGGCCAGGGAGGGGCTGCGCCTGGATGTCATGCTGATACAGCTCTTGGTAGTAATGGCGGCATTCATCCCGAAGACCACGGTCGTCATTGAGCAGTTTGACAATAACGCCCCTGTGCGTGTGGTGGATGATGTCCCATATGCGATCGCATTTCCCGGAGCAATTGCAGGGGCATTCGCGCTTTACATGACACAAAAAATAGAAACCGTCATGTCAGGAGTTAACGGCAAATATATTGCCCCAAGCGGGGAGCTCGATCCATTTATGCCGGCACGCGTGCTCATGCAAATCGCGACGGCACCTCTCGATCCTGCGAGACACGTGGACCCCAATCTGACGCAGACGCTGTATTACGCCTCGCGCTATTGCGGAAAACCAGAATTGATGAATATCGAATTTGCGCAAACAGCCAATGGTTTTGTTAAGTTTGCCGATGCTTTGAATTCGGACGGGACACCGACATTTATCTATTCGAAGAGTCATCCCTATCGACCTGGTGAACCATCCGGGCAAGTTGCCACCTGCGCGGATGTAGCCACTTATATCAGGGATATAGGATTGCAACTAGCCTCGCAAGACGCTGTTATGTTCAAAAGTACGCTCGACGGAATTGCGCGAACGAGCGACAGCAAGCGTTATAGCGAGAATCAAACGGGGACACAAACAACCAAGGAATGGGTTGACCTCTTGCCTGAATTAAATCGTGTAGCCCCGGCACATGCGGCGCTTGACAACCTGGCCGTGGCCAACTTGATGACCTATACGATCCTCAAACAAACGGCACGGGATTCGCGCAACCCCATAGACGAGATTGTAGAACTCCAGCGTGACACCGGCTTATTCCAGTGGGCGAAAGAAGAATCATCCCAGGCATTGATGGTGACAACCACAGCGCCCAAATTTATGGATATTCTTTTTTTTATTTTCATAGCCGCCACACCCATCGTGATGTTTGTTGTAGCGGCTAACCCTGCCACCGGACTGAAGGTGGCTGCAGGCTATGTGCTTTTTGGATTGTGGACCCAAAGCTGGATTCCTATGCTGGCCATTATCAATGGCTGGTACCAAGCCGAAATTCAGGGATTTGCAGCGCCAGGGGTAGAGGGGCTTACTCCTGAATATTTGTCATCCCTTATGAGGCACGTGCATACAGCCACCATTGCTGCCTCGAACATGCTGCAGTCTGCTCCCTACATGATGTTTGCAATCATGACTGGCAGTATGTTTGCCATGTCCAACATGATTGCTAAAGCCGCACCATCTGGCGGTGCCAGCGCGGGAGGCGAAAGCGGATCTGGAACGGGAGGATCGTCTGGAAAGGGGCCAATGGCAATTGGCGGGGGTGCTCTTGTGGGCAATCAAATCAATCCAGGGGCGCAGTTGCAGGGTCTGCAGCAGGCCCAGGCCTTGGCAGGCGGTCAATCTAGGATAAGGGATTTGAATTCACGAGGAGACGCCAATTCTGTAGTAATGGGTCAACCAACATTTGGTTCAGGCGGAGATGTTTCTGCTGTGGTCGCTGCTGCAACCGAGACATCTGCGGCACTCAGGTCGTCATTAGGCCAGCAGTTTGCTCGGGTAGCTAAAGATAGCGCGAGTTTGGCCAAAGCGTCTTCTTCTTATGTCCGAGGTGACCAGCTTGCCCAGGCACTGCAGTCGGCAGGGTTCGACGCAAACTACCACTCTGATACTGATTCGGTAGTTGGGGATGGGTTTAGCTACTCGATGAAGGATGGAGTTCAAAGTCAGTCACAAGCCGTCTTTGGTGGGAAGGGTGATTTGTCTCTTGGAGGTGGAGTTGGAGGTGGAGGGTTCAATTTTAAAGCCGCAGCGGCATTAGCGGCGGCCCTTAATAAAATTTCAACTGATATTCAGGCATTGGAACACGGCCGAAAGCAAGAAGGGGGGACGAAAGCGACTTCCGGGGGGGGAGTCACCGGGAGGTCGGGTAAGTCGGCAAGCGAGGGAGTGGGCGGAGGATCGGGTGCAGATTTCAAAGAGATGGCGCAAAAGGCCAAAGAGATGTCTGACGCTTTCCAGAATATTGCACAGCAAATCAAGTCGCTCGATCAAGCTGACAAATTTACCCAAACCGCGAGTAACAGTGGGAATGCTGGCACAAGCGCTCAGTTGAAATTTGGCGATATTGCGAACCTCTATGCGACCAAACACAATACGGCGAGCGGCAACGCTGAAGGGGCGCGGCAAAAAGTGATTGCGGCTATTGGCGGCGAATTGGGAATGAAGCTTGGCGAGCAGATCAAGCAAAACCAAGACAAATTGAGAAGTGCCAATACTGGCGCCACCCATGCTCTTTCAGAAGATCAGATTGCCGCGGTAGCTGCATTGCAAGCGCTTGAGACGATGAAGAATCAGAGCGGGAACGCGGGGAAACTAGAAGCGCTATCTGGAATGGCTCGTCTCGCTGCTGCGGCAGGGGCGCATGATGCTTCGCCGGCGATTTCCCAACTTGCGCAGGCTGAGAACGTATTCAAGGGTGTTATAGACAACCTGGCCAGTATGGATAAAGGGGTGCGGCCAGCAGTTGATCAAGCTGCGGCAGGGGCTGCTGCGGCAACGAGTGATGGCACAAACGATATACATCGTCAAAAGGTCGAGGCTCAGCAAAACTCCGATAAAGGACGGGCAGCGGCTACATATGGGAGCGCAGTCGGAGGAGTCGGACGCGTTGATGCCGAGGGGCGGCAAGCTAAGCAGGCGCAAGATGGCAGCGGATTTATTCCCCAGTTTATGCGCGCAATGGATACGAGCGGTCTGATGTTGGAGGCTGGGCAGAGGCAAACGATGCGCCCAACGATCCCCGACATGGCCCCATCAGGTGCCCGTGTTATGGGGAGCGATGCCAAATACGTGAAGCAAGGGCAAGCTGAAGGCTCCGATAGGACACAAAGAGCCGACCAGGCTCCGTCCCGTGCCGCCGTCAAGGATATATATGGGCCGCTCATGGATAGGAAAGAAGGCCAAATTGATGCCGCTAATGAACGCAGAGCAGCGCAAGGCCTTCCATTAATTGATAAGCATGCCGCATTGAGTAAATGGGCCAATACGGAGCTGAAAAATCGGCAAGGCGATAGGGATTTTGAGAGCACGTACGGACAACCGGTACCGAAGCCCGCGAGCGCTGGATCTGCGGGCGCACCTGCGCCGGCGCATCCATCGGCACCATCTCCGGCGCCTTCGCCGGCACCTGTGCAGGCAGTTAGGGGTGCTGCAGCAGGAGGCGCTGCAGCGGCGAATATCGTGACTGGGGCAGCTTCGGCCGGCCTGGTGGCAGCCAGGGCGATTACAGGGGCGCCTGCTTCGTTTGAGCAGCCGAAGGGCGGCCCCCGTAGCGGTAGCGGAGGTGGTAGCGGTGGTGGTGGTGGTGGTGGTGGTTACGGTGGGGATGTGGCACCCCAACCCTCAGCGGCAAAGACCGTTGCGCCTGCCCCGGCCGCCGTGAGCGCGCCGAACGAGGCGGCGCCTCAACCAGCAGCCGCCCCTGCCGTCGCCCCTGCGCCGGTGGCGGCCAGCGCGCCGCCCGAGGCCGCGCCCCATGCTGTAGCCGCTCCCGCCGTCGCACCTGCGCCAGTGGCGGCCAGTGCGCCGACCGAGGCGGCGCCTCAACCTGCGGCAGCACCTGCCGTCGCAGCGGCACCGGCCGCAGTGAGCGCAGCGCCCGAGGCCGCGCCTCAGCCCGCGGCGGCTCCCGCTGTTGCATCGGCACCGGCCGCCGTGAGCGCGCCGAACGAGGCGGCGCCTCAACCAGCAGCCGCCCCTGCCGTCGCCCCTGCGCCGGTGGTGGCCAGCGCGCCGAGCGAGGCATCGCCCCAGCCCGCGGCAGCTCCCGCTGTCGCACCTGCACCGGCCGCAGTGAGCGCAGCGCCCGAGGCCGCGCCTCAGCCCGCGGCGGCTCCCGCTGTCGCACCTGCACCGGCAGCGACCAGCGCAGCGCCCGAGGCAGCGCCCCAGCCAGCGGCAGCGCCTGCCGTCGCCCCTGCGCCGGTGGCGGCCAGTGCGCCGAGCGATGCGGCCCCCCAGCCCGCGGCAGCTCCCGCTGTCGCACCTGCACCGGCAGCGATCAGCGCAGCGCCTGAGGCCGCGCCTCAGCCCGCAGCGGCTCCCGCTGTCGCAGCGGCACCGGCCGCAGTGAGCGCAGCGCCCGAGGCCGCGCCTCAGCCCGCGGCGGCTCCCGCTGTTGCATCGGCACCGGCCGCCGTGAGCGCGCCGAACGAGGCGGCGCCTCAACCAGCAGCCGCCCCTGCCGTCGCCCCTGCGCCGGTGGTGGCCAGCGCGCCGAGCGAGGCATCGCCCCAGCCCGCGGCAGCTCCCGCTGTCGCACCTGCACCGGCCGCAGTGAGCGCAGCGCCCGAGGCCGCGCCTCAGCCCGCGGCGGCTCCCGCTGTCGCACCTGCACCGGCAGCGACCAGCGCAGCGCCCGAGGCAGCGCCCCAGCCAGCGGCAGCGCCTGCCGTCGCCCCTGCGCCGGTGGCGGCCAGTGCGCCGAGCGATGCGGCCCCCCAGCCCGCGGCAGCTCCCGCTGTCGCACCTGCACCGGCAGCGATCAGCGCAGCGCCTGAGGCCGCGCCTCAGCCCGCAGCGGCTCCCGCTGTCGCAGCGGCACCGGCCGCAGTGAGCGCAGCGCCCGAGGCCGCGCCTCAGCCCGCGGCGGCTCCCGCTGTTGCATCGGCACCGGCCGCCGTGAGCGCGCCGAACGAGGCGGCGCCTCAACCAGCAGCCGCCCCTGCCGTCGCCCCTGCGCCGGTGGTGGCCAGCGCGCCGAGCGAGGCATCGCCCCAGCCCGCGGCAGCTCCCGCTGTCGCACCTGCACCGGCCGCAGTGAGCGCAGCGCCCGAGGCCGCGCCTCAGCCCGCGGCGGCTCCCGCTGTCGCACCTGCACCGGCAGCGACCAGCGCAGCGCCCGAGGCAGCGCCCCAGCCAGCGGCAGCGCCTGCCGTCGCCCCTGCGCCGGTGGCGGCCAGTGCGCCGAGCGATGCGGCCCCCCAGCCCGCGGCAGCTCCCGCTGTCGCACCTGCACCGGCAGCGATCAGCGCAGCGCCTGAGGCCGCGCCTCAGCCCGCAGCGGCTCCCGCTGTCGCAGCGGCACCGGCCGCAGTGAGCGCAGCACCCGAGGCAGCGCCTCAACCCGCAGCCGCTCCTGCCGTCGCACCTGCTCCAGTGGCGGCCAGCGCGCCGCCCGAGGCCGCTCCCCAGGCTGTAGCCGCTCCCGCCGTCGCACCTGCGCCAGTGGCGCCCAGTGCGCCGACCGAGGCAGCGCCTCAACCCGCAGCCGCCCCTGCCGTCGCCCCTGCGCCGGTGGCGGCCAGTGCGCCGAGCGATGCGGCCCCCCAGCCCGCGGCAGCTCCCGCTGTCGCACCTGCACCGGCAGCGACCAGCGCAGCGCCCGAGGCCGCGCCTCAGCCCGCAGCGGCTCCCGCTGTCGCACCTGCACCGGCCGCAGTGAGCGCAGCGCCCGAGGCCGCGCCTCAGCCCGCAGCGGCTCCCGCCGTCGCAGCGGCACCGGCCGCAGTGAGCGCAGCGCCCGAGGCAGCGCCCCAGCCTGCGGCAGCACCTGCCGTCGCCCCAGCTCCGGTGGCGGCCAGCGCGCCGAGCGATGCGGCCCCCCAGCCCGCGGCAGCTCCCGCTGTTGCATCGGCTCCGGCCGCCGTGAGCGCAGCGCCCGAGGCCGCGCCTCAACCCGCAGCGGCTCCCGCTGTTGCACCGGCACCGGCCGCAGTGAGCGCAGCGCCCGAGGCAGCGCCCCAGCCTGCGGCAGCACCTGCCGTCGCCCCAGCTCCGGTGGCGGCCAGCGCGCCGAGCGATGCGGCCCCCCAGCCCGCGGCAGCTCCCGCTGTTGCATCGGCTCCGGCCGCCGTGAGCGCAGCGCCCGAGGCCGCGCCTCAACCCGCAGCGGCTCCCGCTGTTGCACCGGCACCGGCCGCAGTGAGCGCAGCGCCCGAGGCAGCGCCCCAGCCTGCGGCAGCACCTGCCGTCGCCCCAGCTCCGGTGGCGGCCAGCGCGCCGAGCGATGCGGCCCCCCAGCCCGCGGCAGCTCCCGCTGTCGCACCTGCACCGGCAGCGACCAGCGCAGCGCCCGAGGCAGCGCCCCAGCCAGCGGCAGCGCCTGCCGTCGCCCCAGCTCCGGTGGCGGCCAGTGCGCCGAGCGATGCGGCCCCCCAGCCCGCGGCAGCTCCCGCTGTCGCACCTGCACCGGCAGCGATCAGCGCAGCGCCCGAGGCCGCGCCTCAGCCCGCAGCGGCTCCCGCTGTCGCAGCGGCACCGGCCGCAGTGAGCGCAGCACCCGAGGCAGCGCCTCAACCCGCAGCCGCTCCTGCCGTCGCACCTGCTCCAGCAGCGGCCAGCGCATCGAGCGAGGCAGCGCCCCAGCCCGCAGCCGCTCCTGCCGTCGCACCTGCTCCAGCAGCGGCCAGCGCACCGCCCGAGGCCGCGCCTCAGCCCGCAGCCGCTCCGGCTGTCGCACCTGCTCCAGCAGCGGCCAGCGCATCGAGCGAGGCAGCGCCCCAGTCTGCAGCCGCCCCTGCCGTCGCACCTGCGCCGGTCGCGGTCAGCGCGCAGCCCGAGGCCGCGCCCCAGTCTGCAGCCGCCCCTGCCGTCGCACCTGCGCCGGTGGCGGTCAGCGCGCAGCCCGAGGCCGCGCCTCAGCCCGCAGCGGCTCCCGCTGTCGCAGCGGCACCGGCCACAGTGAGCGCACCGCCCGAGGCCGCGCCTCAGCCCGCAGCCGCCCCTGCCGTCGCACCTGCGCCGGTGGCGGTCAGCGCGCAGCCCGAGGCCGCGCCCCAGCCCGCAGCGGCTCCCGCTGTTGCAACGGCACCGGCCACAGTGAGCGCACCGCCCGAGGCCGCGCCTCAGCCCGCAGCCGCTCCGGCCGTCGCACCTGCGCCGGTGGCGGCCAGTGCGCCGCCCGAGGCCGCGCCTCAGCCCGCAGCGGCTCCCGCTGTCGCAGCGGCACCGGCCACAGTGAGCGCACCGCCCGAGGCCGCGCCTCAGCCCGCAGCCGCCCCTGCCGTCGCACCTGCGCCGGTGGCGGTCAGCGCGCAGCCCGAGGCCGCGCCCCAGCCCGCAGCGGCTCCCGCTGTTGCAACGGCACCGGCCACAGTGAGCGCACCGCCCGAGGCCGCGCCCCAGTCTGCAGCCGCCCCTGCCGTCGCACCTGCGCCGGTGGCGGTCAGCGCGCAGCCCGAGGCCGCGCCCCAGCCCGCAGCGGCTCCCGCTGTTGCAACGGCACCGGCCACAGTGAGCGCACCGCCCGAGGCCGCGCCTCAGCCCGCAGCCGCTCCGGCCGTCGCACCTGCGCCGGTGGCGGCCAGTGCGCCGCCCGAGGCCGCGCCTCAGCCCGCAGCGGCTCCTGCCGTCGCACCTGCGCCGGTGGCGGTCAGCGCTCCGAGCGAGGCGGCGCCTCAACAAGCAGCCGCTCCCGCTGTCGCACCAGCTCCGGTAGCGTCCAGCGCGCCGAGCGAGGCAGCGCCTCAACAAGCAGCCGCTCCTGCCGTCGCAGCAGCGCCGGCCGCCACCACCGCACCGAGCGATGCAGCACCCCAACAGGCATCGGCTCCCGCTCCGCAACAGCCAACAGCGCCTTCCGTTGAAACCGTGCCCGGATCTGGGGGCGCTTCTAGCGGCGCGTCTCTCCCCACTCTCGGAGGCGGGGGCGGGGGGGTGCTGACTGGCGGAGGGGCAGCAAACGGCTGGGGCGGTGGCGGAGCAGCGCAGCCTAACAGCCAACCTCAGCAGGGAAATGGACGGCCTCAGCAAATCCAAGGAAGGCAGGGTTCCAATTCGCGAACGATCCCAGGTAGGCAATAGGTTCTATTGAGATCGAGACGCGACGGTTGCAAGCGCGTCTTGAGCCAAAGTTGAAGGCGCTTCTTTCTAGGATTGCTCAATCCATAAGCGCCCTCAACGAACGCTCTCCTATGAAACCCTTCCGAAAAAAAGGCGCTACCGCGATCAGCACAAAGCTCCTGGCCTTCGTGCTTTTGACCGTTGGTGCGCTGCAGGCATCGGCTGCGAGTTCTTGTAGCTACCCGCAAGACGAAATCAGCTCGTTGCGGATCGACTATGCCAAGGCGCCTTATCCATCGGGCTATGGGAAGTTTGATGGCCCGATCAGAAGCTGGGACATGCTGGATATACCGCGGGACGGGCAAGCTGAAGCCTCGCGCCTTTTTGTTCAGGCCAAGACTTTGATGAGTCAAGGCGATGAAGACCGCGGCATCAGGCTAGCAAATCGTTCAGCCGAGTGTGGGGATGATGATGCCATTATGTTCCTCGCAGAGCTGAGCATAGCCCGTAATAATAATAATGGCGCAGCCAAATACCTTGAATTAGGCAGCAAAAAGAACTTGCCAAAGGCGAAGTACCTTCTGGCCGAACAATACGATCAAGGCGCGCTTGGATTCCCTAAGGATCTGAAGCGCGCTTTTATTTTGTATTACGCCGCCGCCCAAAGCGGAATACCTCAGGCCATGTCGGCAGTTGCTTACTACTTTGTTCGTGGGCAGCATGGGGTGAAAGACGAATTGGCAGCGCTACATTGGTATCACAAGGCAGCCTTGGCCGGCCATGTGGAATCAATGACGGCTTATGGCTGGATGCTCATGGTCGGTAAAGGTGGTCCGGTGGATCGTGAAGAGGCCGCCCATTACTTGCACAAAGCGAAGGCATTGGGTGACAGGCAGGCCAGAGTGTTTCTAAGTGACCTCGCAATCACTACAAAGAATGTTCGGTGAAAGTAACCCAAACTGGGCAGTGAACAGCGAACAGCCACCATGCATATGGCAGATTTTTGAGGGGATAAAGTAATGAAACATCTTCTGAAGGTGTGCCGAGTTCTTGCGTGTTTGGCGCTTGCGTATCTTGCGCCAAGTCTTGCTTTTGCTCAGTTCGCGGTAACTATCCAAAACCAATCTCAGACGCTTTCTAATAATTACGAACTCAAGTACGGTGCGTCCGTTGTATATACCGGATCACTGTCGCCTGGTCAGAGCATCACGAGAACAGGCGCTTTTGACATGGTGTTGATTTACAATCCAAGTGGCGGACAGGCTTGCTCGGGGATGGCTCCGGTCTGTACCACAATGTACTCCACTCGTACATTCGGAGTTAATTCCACCACGACTATTCTTTTTGGCGATGATCATCCCGAATGCGCGGCAGCCCCATTGACTTGGGGGCCTGGTAATTACTGTTCCGCGGTTGCACAAACTACATTAAATGGGCAATCGATCGTCATTTCAAACTCTGCGGCCGGCGCAATAGGAAGCGCAACTGCTGTTTGCAATAGCGCCGTTTGGGAAGTCAGCAATCCAACCTGTTCTGCATCCCTGAGCGCTCCGGCGTCGGTGTCAGCGACGGACGGCACGGTTGTTGGCAAGATCACTGTGACCTGGGGGGCGGTCGCAAACGCCACCGGCTACGACATACGCCACCGCAAGCAGGGTGCCCCTTCATGGACCACTGTGAGCAATGTGACCAGCGGCTGGCAACTCACTACAGCGGACGAGTCGGTTTTCGAATTCCAAGTTGTTGGCAAGAACGTCGCGGGCGAAGGGACGTGGAGTGGGACCGAGACGGGGAACATCGCCAAAGGCTGCGCGACGCAAACCCTGAATTGGGGACCAAGCAACTACTGCGCAGCTTCGGCTGCAGCAGGGGCCGCGGGCACCTCGCGAGCTCTCAGCAACACCACGGCGGGGGCCAGCGGCGGATCGACGGCGGTGTGTAATGGCGTCACCGGCTCCTGGGGCCAGAGTGCATCCACCTGCAACGCCAGCCTGAGCGCTCCGGCGTCGGTGGCTGCGACGGACGGCACGGTTGTTGGCAAGATCACTGTGACCTGGGGGGCGGTCGCAAACGCCACCGGCTACGACATACGCCACCGCAAGCAGGGTGCCCCTTCATGGACCACTGTGAGCAATGTGACCAGCGGCTGGCAACTCACTACAGCGGACGAGTCGGTTTTCGAGTTCCAAGTTGTTGGCAAGAACGTCGCGGGCGAAGGGACGTGGAGTGGGACCGAGACGGGGAACATCGCCAAAGGCTGCGCGACGCAAACCCTGAATTGGGGGCCAAGCAACTACTGCGCAGCTTCGGCTGCAGCAGGCATCCAGGGCACGTCACGGACCCTTACAAACACGACCTCAGGGGGCAGTGGTGGCGCGACCGCGGTGTGTAACGGGCTCACGGGAAGCTGGGAACTAAGCGCGACCACTTGTACCGCCAACCTATCTACCCCAGTAGCGGTATCGGCAACCCAGGGCACGCTGGATGGCGCCATAAAGGTTACCTGGGGCGCAACTCCTGGGGCGTTGAGCTATGAATTACAGCACCGCAAGGCGGGTGATGCAAATTGGGTCGCTGCAGGTACCGTTTCGAGTGGGTGGCAACTGACGATAGCAGATGCGGCCGATCATCAGTTCCAAGTGCGGGCGGTTAATTCCGTAGGGACAAGCGGGTGGAGCACGGCGGTAACCGGTTGGGCCCAGCGGTGTGCCGCGGCATCGATTGGCTGGGGCACGGCGAATATGTGCAGCGGTAATGCTCAAACAACCGCAAATAATGGGACGAGCTCCCTGATTAATATGAGCCCCGGTGCGACAGGTACAGCCAGTGCGGTTTGTACCAATGGCGCTTGGGTTGTTGGCGAAAACACGTGCTTGTTCGAACTAAGCGCAAATGCAACTGATGGCACAATTGAAGACGCCGTTAATATCACCTGGGAAATGTCGTACACAGGGGGAGGTAGCGTAACGTATGACCTGTTCCGGGACGAAGAGTCGATTGCCACGGGGATTACTCCGAAAGAATTCCTTGATTCCGCAGCGACCAGAGGAGCAATTCATATTTACAAGGTGCAAGCCAAAGTTGGAGGAGTAGTGGTTGGGGAAATAACCGACACGGGGTTTATTCCAGAATGCCGAGCCGCCCGTTTTATTGGAGCGAGTCTCAGTGGGGACATGGCGTCGGTTAACGGCTTAATTGAGCAATGGCAATGTCTCTCTGAATTGAATGCAACTCGCGCGATAGACGCCGCAGCCCCTGAAGCGCTTTCGGTGAGCGGTAGCGGCGCGTACAAGAGCTTTTCCATCCCACTTAGCGCTGGACTCGCGGACGGGAATCACGTGGTTCATCTAACTCTTGAATCGGTGGGGGTAGGTATCAATTCCAATCGCACATTCGATATTCCGTTCACACTGAATCGAGCCTCCATCGCCGTCAAAAATCTGTCTATCATCTACAACGGATCCCTGGCAGTTAATGGATTGGAAGCAAACTCCATTGGTCGGTTTGGTGTCCGCATGGATGGGGGCTCCGGGATCGGTTTTGCTGAGGAAGTGAAGTAGATCCGGAGATGCGCCCGAAGTGGGCGCGTTTCACGTCTATTGCGCCCCCATCGTTGCTTAATATCAACGACATGCCTATCAGCTTCCATGAGATTGCTCTTACGAGGCGGCGCGCTTTGTGCGTCTTGGCTTCCGCGGCTTACGGCCCAGTGCACGCACTTGCGGAGAATGCTCAGCCCAGGAAGAAGCAATTGACGGAAGATGAGCGGTATTTGCTCCCTGCACTCACCGTCAACAACTGGCTTGCAATTGACCAAACCTCGCTATCGGATGTGCAGAGCAACGTGCAGTCCATTGTGGCGAACACCAGAGGGGCGACGCTCCACACAGGACCGTCTGAAATTACGCATGGCGAGGCGTTAACCATGAGTTCCGTCGCGCCCCTTCTGGGTGACCCGTGGCTTCGCGTGTTGTCAATAGCGTTTAATCCAAAAAATAAACTGGAACTTGTGATTTTCATGTTCCAGAGGAAGCCCAATGACGCGAACGTAGAAACGATAATCAATCGACTTACGAAAAAACTGGAGTTTCTTGCCCCGCCTATCTTGATCGCGGGCACGGACGAAGAGGCGGCAGATCGCTACTATATTTTCGATATTGGCAAGTTTGTAGTGGAGCTCTCAATCCCCCAATACAGCTCCTTGATCCCGGTGTATTTCACCACGAAAGCAACCCATAAAACAATGCGTACGGCCGATGGCACGTATGACAAATTCAGCAATTATTTGGAAAAGAAATCCCGAAGCTAACTGACTTCTATTATGTTCAAAAAAATCTTTGCACTAATTTTCGCGGCGGCGGGTCTTGTTGGCGCGGCGACTGCAGCGCAACCAATGGACGCGCTTGTCGGTGTTCTGAAAAAGAGCATGCCAGGTCTGAATATCGACTCGATCAAAGAGACGCCCATGAAGGGGATATTTGAGATTGTCTCGGGTGGCGACGTGGCGTATGTGTCCGGGGATGGTCAGCACATGATTCAGGGCACCTTGTTTAATGTGCCCAAGCGCAAGAATCTTTCCGACGAGACTTTGCAGAAGGTGCGCTTGAAGGCATTGGCCGGCATCGACGAATCGGCGCTGATTGTTTATCCGGCCAAGGGCAAGGCGCTTCACACGATCACTGTGTTTACCGACCCGTCTTGCCCCTATTGCCATCGGCTGCATGACGAGCTCGCGCAGCTCAATGAGCTGGGCGTCACCGTGAAATACGCACTCTATGCCCGCAATGGCGGCGGCACCCTCACGGGACGGCAACTCCAAGAGGCACTTTGCTCCACGGATCCCAAGGCGTCCGTGGACGGGTTCTTCAAGAACTCTCAGCGCCCGACCGAAGGGGGCGATTGCAGCCAGGTCGCAGCGCTCGACAAGATTGCCGCGACCGCGCGCCTCGTCGGCCTCCAAGGCACGCCGCACATCGTCACGGACACGGGCCTTTCCTTTTCGGGCTACAGGCCTCCGCAAGAGATGCTCAAGCTGCTGGAACGCGGCGCACTCTAAACCGATTGCATGGATCCCTCCTCGGAGCCAACCGGCTCCTTTGCCGCCCTATCCGCAGGGCGGTTTTTTTTTGAGGCGAACGAGAATGACCCGGTTTCTCCCATCGGCCCTGGTATCTGCCGCCTTGGTGGCCATCGCGACCCTGCAGCCCGCTGATGCCGCCCAAACGTGCTCGGGGCTACCGAAAGCGGGTACCTTGCTCGCGAGCGAGCCACTGGCAGACGGTCTGACCGCCCACTCAGCCGCAGCAGTGGTGATCCGAAATGAACTGGGGGTAGAGGCGGCAGTCATCTTGAGGAACAAAACAGACAGCTCGCGGCAGGTGTTGCGCCTGGCGTCCACCTCGGCGGCCAGCATGGTGCTTGCGGGCGCAAGCTATGGTCTGGAGATTGCAGTAGGTGACCGCTGGTGCGACGCTGACAGAGGCTTTCTGGAAGGGAAATCCTTCCGGATCGTCGGGGGCATGAAGGCGCTCGCTGGAGCTGGCGTGGCGGTGGCCGTGAAGCGTCACGCAGCGGATCCGGCCAAGATCAACGTGGTCTTCGAACCCCTGGCCGTTGACCCTCAAGAAATGCAGCGCGCGATAGCGGCAATGCAAACTGGGTGGCGGGCTGTTCCCAGACAGGACTCATCCGATACCCCCCCGAAGCTTCAAGGGCCTGCCACCTTGCCGCAGGCTGGGCAATGGCTCACGGAATCGACCGAGCGAGTGCGCGGGGTGTTTGTGGATCACATCCAAAATGGGGCACACATCAGCACATGGCTGCGTGATGCGATGGTGCTGGGCGTGCTCCCGATGCTCTTGCTTTTCTTCTTTGGGATATGGTCGCTGGTAGGGTGGGCCCGTCGCAGGCCCCGGTCGAAGCCTGAACTCTGGATAGCGCCGAGTGTTTCTGGCGGGACGGCATTGGCACCAGGCTATGAGGACGGCGAATCTCCCATCCGTCCGTCGCAATCAAAGCAAACCCAGATGGGCGAAGCGTTCACTAACTTCCAGCGCAAGCGGCTACTGAGCATGTGCATGGGAGATGCAGGCAAAGCACAACGGCTCATCAACTTCGAGCACAGGAGAGATTCGCGCCTATGTGACGAGGATGCGGCGCGCCGTGCCATCGAGCGCTGGGAGCGCGACATGAGCTCGTGATCGGCGCGACGCGCAACGATGGGGGGTGGCGCATATACTGTGAAGATGTACAGTTGTTCTGTGTCATCGCTCCCCAATTCGGAAGCTCGCCTGTTCGGGCGTGCATCGATAGATCCATGCACTTTGGAGTTGCCACTTGCTGCAGTCCGCGCCAAGTTGGGGTTCCCTTCGCCGGCTGAGGATTTCCAAGATGGCGCGATCGACCTGAACCGCTATCTGGTGCGCAATCCAGCGGCGACTTTCCTGTATCGCGCTCATGGCAACTCAATGCTGGACGCGGGCATCGTGAGCGGTGACGTTCTGGTTGTTGATCGTAGCGAGCAACCGCAAGACGGTGACATCGTGCTCGCACAGTGGGAGGGTAACGCGCCGGTGTGCAAGGTGCTGCGCTTGCGCAGCGCGCACATGGAGCTGCACAGTTGCAATTCACAGGTTCCTCCGATCATCATCAAGGGGGAGTGCGAGGTGGAGGTGTTCGCTGTCGTGGCGGTCGCCAGACAAGTTCGGCGGGAGCACGCCAGTCGGTAAGCATGTTCGCTCTGATTGACATGAACAACTTCTACGCGAACTGCGAAAGGTTGTTCCAGCCCGAACTGCGCGGCAGGCCATTGATCGTCTTGTCCAACAACGATGGCTGCGCCATTGCGCGCAGCGATGAAGCCAAGGCCCTCGGCGTGAAGATGGGCCAGGCGCTGCATCTGATACCCCCAGCGGTTCGCCGTCAGCTCGCCGTGCGCTCAGCCAATTTCGCGCTGTATGGCGACATCTCGGCGCGCATCGGGACAATCCTAAGAGAGGCGGCGCCGCGCATCGAGACCTACAGCATCGACGAGTCATTCCTTGATCTGCAGGGCATGCGTGATCGCACCAGGTTCGCCTTCGATTTGCGCGCGCGAGTGCAACGCTGGACGGGCATCGCCAACTGCGTTGGCATAGGGCCGACAAAGACTCTGGCCAAGCTGGCGAATTACGTGGCCAAGAGCGCTGTGCGCAAGCCCGGAAGCTATCCGGCAAGCCTCGGCGGTGTGGCCAACTTGGCGGAGATGACAACGGCCGATCTGTACACCATCTTGCGGGCGACCCCGGTGGATGAGGTCTGGGGGGTTGGGCGAAAGTGGGGAGCACGGCTGCAAGAGATGGGCATCACGACCGCGGCCGATCTGCGGGATGCTCCCGTGTCGCTTGTTTTGGAGCGCTTTGGGGTGGTGCTCGCGCGCACGCAGCAGGAGTTGGCTGGGAGCCCCTGCATAGATCTGCAGGAGGTCGAGCCTGACCGACAACAGATCATGGTTAGCCGGTCCTTTGGTGCCAAGGTGGGGGAACACGAAGCAGTGTTTCAGGCGCTGGCCACGTTTGCCGTTCGAGCGTGCGAAAAGCTTCGCCAGCGCAGCCTTACGACTGCTGCTGTGGGGATATTTGTCGGAACCGATGTGTTCGACCGGGGCCCCTTTCAGCACTTCCCTCATCGCAGCATGAACCTGCCTGCGGCAACGAGTGACACCCGGATCGTGCTCGAAGCGGTGCGCCAGATGCACCGAGGAATGCTCAAGCCGAAGACGCTCTACAAGCGTGCAGGTGTTTGGTTAATGGATTTGGCGCGCCCGCAAGTGTTGCAGCGGGATCTGTTTGGCGATGGGCGAGTGGGCGATGATGAGCTCATGGCCGCGATCGATGCGATCAACAATCGTTGGGGGCGCGGCACAATTGGCGTGGCGGCAAGTGGTTGGGCGGCACGCCCGCAGTGGGCGATGCGCCAGAGGCACCTGTCGCGCAGGTGGACCACGAGCATTGCAGAGCTGCCGGTAGCGCGGTGCTAGCGCGCCCGAGAATGGCGGCTATCAGATTGAGTGGGGGGTAGCGCAGTCATGGTCCTCAAACTTGCATATGGTTGGTTGTGTTGATAGGCCTGAAGGTCTCTTATTCTGCGCTCCCAACCGATCCAGGAATCGCACAGCTTGCCTCGGGTGGTGTGCGCTAAAACGGAGCCACTTCAGGGCCAACTTCAACCAACGTGGATGAGACATGCTCCACCAGTGGCTCCCCGTGAAAAGTGACACGCGAGGGCACCGTTAGGGGTATTGCGGCCTCGACGATCTGAAAAATTCCAAAGGTCCGCCCAGGATGCTCACGGCCAAGGCGCTGTGCTTCCGACCGTGCGCTGATCAGCGATGTCTGCAGCACACTCGGGCGCCCCTTCTCGTCGATCCGCTTCGCGCCGCGATACCCTTCCCAGGCATGGGCATCGGTGATGTCGAGGATGAGGCAAGGGGTTTCGTTGTCCATCGGGACCTCCTAAAGAATCCAGAGCATCGCGTACGTGCCGCCGAGGTTTAGCAGCACGCACAACCAGGACGAGACCAGGAATCCGGTTTTCAGGGTCTTGTGCCGAAACAGTTGCCTGGCGAGGTATGCCATGGGCCAACCCCCCAGTACCTCCAGCGTATGCAATCGCGCTTCGCTCACTCGCCAACCCCGGCGAAGCGCGGCAAGCTTGTCGGCCCTGTACACCAGCAGCGTCACTATGTTAAGCAGCAGCAGCGCGGCAAGCCAATGCCACGAAACGATCCCTGAGAACACGGCGCGCAGCCAGAGGGTGCTCCAGATGATCGACAAGATGGCGACAACCACTGGCGCGAGTGCCCCTCGGGTACGTTTCTTCGGCCGGTTGGACGCTGTTGCCGATCGCATGCGGCCTCAGTGCCTGGCGAATACGCGGGTCTTGATCTGACCGCCCGGTGTCTTGCTCACCAGCAGAACGGAATAGGGGTCCATGCGTCCACGATACGCAGGGCCATCCATCCCAGGGCTACCGATTGGCATGCCGGGGTTGGCCAAGCCGATGGCGTCAGGCCCTAATTTGAGCAGTCGAAGCACGTCTTCGGCGGGGATGTGACCTTCAAGCAGGTAGTCATTGACCAATGCCGTGTGGCACGAACCGAGGGCGTCTGGCAGGCCCAGGCGCGCGCGAATTTCTTGGTTGCCGTCCTCGTGCTGCCTGACCTGAAATCCGTGCGCACGCATGTGTTCAACCCAGAATTTGCAGCAACCGCAACTGGGGTCTTTCCAGACATCGACGATGGGCAAACGCGACTTTTCGGGCGCTGCCGCCCATGCCGAGGCGGTGCCAGTCAGGAATACGGCGGGAAGTGAGGCAAGAAGGGATCGGCGTTTCATCCTGGTGTCTTCAGTTCAAAGATGAGGGAGGGGTGAAGTGGTATCGCGTGGAGCTTCATTGCGCGCTTCGCGAGCTGTGCAACACGGTGGGTCCTCTGCCTGTGGGCGGGGCTTCTACGGCTGGAGGCTGACGCGCTGGGAAATGATTGCGCGTACGCTGGCGAGCTCCCGTGCGCTCTCCTCATCGGCTGCGGAGATCAACACAAAGTCGTCGCTCATCCACGAATACGGCGCACCGTCTCCGACAGCCTGCAGCGTGCCGTCTGGCCACACTCGGTAAAAGTCGTACTCGCTGCCAGAGTTGGCCAAAACAGAGCCTCACCGGGTCAGTAGCGTTTCCCAGTCCTGCCGGGACTGGGGCAGCATCACGTACTTGACCGATTCGCCCTTGGTGTCGTACACGAGCGGCAGGGTATCCAGGCGTGCCAGCATGGCTTGGTTGGAGTTGTCTTCGAGCTGGAAGATGCCAAGCCCCATGGCTTGTTTGAGCTTGGCTTCCTTGCGCAGGCGAGAGGGTTCCATCCAGGGGGTGTCCTTACCCTTCTCGGCAAACTCCATGAGTCGCTGGATACCGTCGCCCGAGACCTTCTGGTACCCCATCGCCATGGCCATGGCGCCGGTGGCTTTTTCGTCCTTCCCAGCGGACACAAGCACGATGCGCAGGCCGCGGGTCTTTTTGCCGCTCTTCACGAGCGATTGCTGCAGGCGCACGACATTCAGCAAAGAGGATCGGCCAGACTCATGCCCGAGGTCCACCACGAACTGCACAGGGGCGGCCTTGCTGTCTTTGCTCCCATCCACTACCAGACCGTGCATGCCTTGAGGCCGCAGTGCATTGGCCGGGTTGTCGGCCAGCGTGCCGCGGACATAGCGCTCAGTCATCAGGTTCAGGTCACGCTCCTTCTCCATGTCGATCAGCATGCCGACGAACAGGTAGCGGCTGGATTTGTCCGTATAGAACACGAACAGCTCCTGCTTACCCTCAGGGTGCTGGTCGTTCATGATGTCGGCCTGCACCACGAAGCCATTCAGGCCTTGCACAGGTGTTTCCACCTTGCTCACCACCTTCGGGTTTTTGACTTCGCCTCGATCGCCGCTGCTCAGCATGGCTTCGAGTTTTTCGCTCTTCTTGAGCCAGTCCGGAATGCTGGGGTCGTCTTGCGAAATCGCAGAGGCCTTTACGCTCGCTTCCGCATTGAGGGGAGACTGCTTTGCGAAATACCCGGAAATTCCGTCAGCGGCCTGTGCGACGGGCATGGCCAGAATGCAGGCAAAACACCCAATGGAGAATACGAGCCGGGTCAGCTTAAAGCGCATTGAGCCCCCCTTGAATAAGACGGCTGGTCAGGGCATTGAGCAGCAACAGAAACTGCTGGGGATCGCCGCCAGCGTGGTCCGGGGTCACAACGACCTGGCCGCCGATCGCAACTGAAGGGGTCGCCTTCAGACCGTACGTCGAAATCATCATGGCGTGGTTCGGGATCTGCTTTTCGATTGCTGCTCCGTGCTGCTTGATGAACGCGCGCAGATTTACCAACGGCACTTCCGCTTGCTGGCCAATGAGCCGGATCACTTCATCGGCAGTGATGATTTGCTTGGGGGCAACGCCAGCATCCTTGTCACCCTGCACGTAGGTGTACATGGCGTAGTCGTAGAGCTTGAGCTTGGACGGTGCCAAGCCTTGCATGAGCAGACGACCATAGATGGCCAGGACCAGGTTGTCGGAGTCCGATGTGAGGACAGGAGTGGCCTCAAAGCGCAGAGGCGAGGGGAGGGTGTTGCCCCATTGAACGATGCCGTTGTGATAGCTGCGACAAAACTGGCAGTCATAGGTAAAGAGCAGGCGAACGCGGTCTTTGTCCGCCTTGACGACTGAGGGCACTTTGTCGTAGGGCTTGCCGACCGGGCTCTCAGGAGCCGTATCCTGCAGGCTTGTGGTTCGCCTTTTCTCCAGCCCGTAGGAGGGAAGGGTGGCCAAGGCAATGGCGCCGAGAAGCGCTCGGCGAGCTACAGAGAAGGACATTTCAACTACTCGACAATGAAACTGGAGCCAGCCACCGACATGGATTCGTGCAATGAAGTGACGCCCGAGAGCACCATGCGCATTGCATGCTGCGAGAGCGTCTGGTACTGGTCCTGGGCACGAGCTGCGCGCTCAAGGCCCTTGAGGTCGCCTTCCTCCACCGCTTGACGAACCTCCTGTGTGGGGAGGATCAATTCGAATACCGGCGTGCGGCCAACCCAGCCGCGCGAGCAGTGTTCGCAGCCATCCCGGTTGGCGGCGTAAACCACGTCAGTGCAATTCACTTCGGATTCGGGCACGCCCTGAGCCAGCATTTGCGCGCGGGCATACGAATCGATGGGCTTGGCCACGCGGCAGTGCGGGCACAAGCAGCGCACCAGGCGTTGCGCCATGAACCCACCAATGGACGCAGCCAGCGCGTTGGCGTCCACGCCCAGATCCAACATGCGGGTAAGAGAGATCGCGGCGCTGTTGGTGTGCAGTGTCGAAAGAACGATATGCCCAGTCAGGGAAGCCTGCGTTGCGATGCGCGCGGTGTCGCTGTCACGAATTTCGCCGACCAGGATCACATCCGGGTCTTGGCGCAGCATCGATTTGAGCGCCGAGGCGAACGTGAGGTGCTCATTTGTCTGGGATTGGACGATTCCAGAGATTCGGTATTCGATCGGGTCCTCGGCGGTAATGATTTTTACCTTCGGGGTGTTCAGGTGTTGCAAGATGCCATAAAGGGTGGTGGTTTTGCCCGATCCCGTGGGGCCCGTCACCAGCAGCAGCCCCTGGGGTTGCGCCACGATCATTTTGATCGCATCACGAACGGCACTTGGCATTTGCAGCTCATCGAGCCGCATCAAGGTCGAGGCCTGGTCCAACAGGCGACACACGATGGACTGCCCGACGCCGGTGGGCAGGATGCTCACCCGAACGTCCACCATGCGCCCATCCACCGAAAAGCGGAACTTCCCGTCTTGGGGGGTCAGCCGCTCCATGAGCGACTTCTTGCACTTGACCCGAAATTGCTTATCGAACTCCCGAGATGCCTGTAGCGGCTTGCGCGCAACTTCGTACAGCTCGCCATTTCTGCGGAAGCGCACGATGCACTCGCTTTCCGTGTCCTCGAAATGCACATCGCTGACCGCCTCTCGGGCCGCAGTGCAAAACACTTCATTGAGAAAAGCGACCGAGCTCGCGTCGGTCGCTCCCGTCGAGATGAACTCGGCGGGTTCTTTCGCAATTTCGTGGTGCACCCTGGTGTTGGCGCGGGTCTGCACTTCCATGTACATAGGAGATCCTCTGTATCCACTCGATAGAGAGCCATCATAGGAAACGAGGTGCGGCAAATGATGCTGAAATACGACAAAAACGGGCCTGTTTGCGCTCTGGAATAGCTTTCTCAATAAGCGTTGCAATTCAAATCAAAACAGATACAATTGGAATCAGAGATAAGGCATTAATTAAAATCATGGATACTTTAGCGGTCCGCGCTTCGTCCCTTACCGACTGTCGTTTCGAAGTGCGGTGGCGATGGCACAAGAACAACACCCCTCAGCCCATTGGCGGGGTCATCAACGTCGAAGTCCCTGTGAGCCATCTGGGGGACGCTGCGGCATTGGCGGAGCTGCGGGCACTTTTCTACTTGCTCGAAGAGCGAAAGGTGCATGGGAACGGGGCCAATCGTCTCGGCTCCGGCATAACAATCGAGCAGTCTTTTGGGGCCGTAAAGAAGGCGCTCGCAAAAAAGGCCCTGAAGACCTCGGGCGTTGGCAATACCGAAAAGCGTCACATCGCGGCAGCAACGGAATTCCTGGCCACCAAATTCTTTGGCGCAAAGATTGTGGTTGAGCCACGAGACAAACAATTTCAATTCAAGCAATTCGAATCAATTCCGGTTGAATTGATGCAGACATTCCCACGCGTAAGGCTGCATCACGACGGATTCGATGGTGGGATAGCGGTTTCCCGGCACGCACTGCACAGACAAGTGGGCCGGGTGGACCAGGGCCGCATTCCAAGCCTTGAAAACGATTTGAGCGATGTGCCGGATGCGCGGTTTGAAGCGGCCTGGGGTTGGTTCGCCAAGATTCTTTCGGGGGACAAGCTGGAAGAGATGTTTGCCAGGCCCGATGCAAAAGCACGCCGCGAGCGTTACACGGGATCGCGGTATTTGCACTTCCCGAGCTCCACGGTTCCTGCGGTCCTGGTCATTACCCCCGAGGCACAGGGATGGGCACTTGCGACGGTGCTTCGCAGGGAGCAAACCGGATTTCTAAATTGGCCCCGATTGCAGCCGGAGCGCAGCTCCGCCGCGATCGATTTCGTTAGGAGACAGATCATGCAGAAGACATTTCGGTTTTGGCGCGTTCTGGAGGCGCTTACGCCCAACGAGGCCGCCCGAGTTGACCGTTCCGGCACCCTGCCTGTGTATGGCGTGGATGTGTCTGCCGCAGGGGCAGCGCTGCCCTGGAATGACCCGGAGCACCTTGCCCGCCACGTTGATGCAGGCACGGTTTGGAGCTACAACATGCAAGGGGGTGTGCATGATGCTGCCTCGGTCTTTGCCTTGGCGGTGAGGAACCTTCAGCAAGCGGGCCACTACGCTGCCGACCAGCGCTCGCGCAAAGCGCGTCTGTTCGATCTCGATTTCGATGCGCAGGGCTATCCCGTGGCCACCTCATTTCGCCTTTCTCTGGCAGCCTGGGCCGCAGGCTACTTGGCACAGCCAGGTAATTCGGTGCAGAGCCTCATTGCAGTAGGGGCTAGCCGCCAGCAAGCACCTGCTGACGAAACGGGTCGCCCAACCACCGGATTCAGCGAGTTCGATGCCGCGGAAGCCTCGCTCTTGGCCTGGGTGCGCGACGAGGCTCGGGCGCTACGTGCGCAAAGTACCCCCGCAAAACCTGCGTGGGTGCGATCAGTTGTTCAGCGCGTGCTTGACGCAACAGGACTTCCCAATTCGATTTTTGATGGGGCCCTCCCATGCCACATCAAGGCCGCCCAGGTGCGCGAAACTGCAGACAAGGACACCTCAGAATCGAGTGCCTTGCTCGGCAGTTTTTTTGTCGAAGACCTCGCTAAGCTTGAGCATTCGGTAGAGCAGCGTCGAATTGGGCAAGCGCTTGCGACGTTTTTGCGTGGCTCACACGGCATCAAAAGACTCGATGTCCGATCGCCAGATGCAGAGAGCGTTTTGCTGGAACGGCTGCACCCTCGGAACATGCCCCAAGGCCGTTGGCCCTCTGATCATGCGCTGGTGTTCAGCCAGCAACTGGCCGTCAACAGTGCCTGGCAAGAGCTTCGGGATGGGGCTGGCCTGTTTGCTGTAAATGGGCCACCCGGAACGGGCAAAACCACCATGCTGAGGGATGTCGTCGCTGCCGTTGTTACCGAGCGCGCGGCCGTATTGGCGCGTCTCGGCGCGAGTGTGTTTTCCGCAAAGCGGGCCTGCCGCGTTGGGGACACATGGGTGCCTTACTACGAGTTAGGGCCGGAGCTCTCGGGCTACTCGATCGTGGTGGCGTCGTCGAATAACGGCGCGGTGGAAAACGTTACGCGCGAATTGCCTGGGATTGAATCGGTGCCGACTAGGGTGGGGACGCGCGGGGAGGGATATTTCCGCGAGATCGCTTCTCAAGTGGCCATGAAAGATGCCTGGGGATTGTTGGCCGCGCCGCTGGGCAAAAGCGGCAATCGCAATGCGTTTCTCCGCGCGTTTTGGTGGGGCGGCGGGCCGTCCTCTGAAATCGCCCCGAGTGTCGAGCCGAGGGGCATGCGGGCGCACCTCAAGAATTTGCAGAGCATCCCTCAGTTGGCGGATCTACGCTGGGAGAATGCGCGCATTCAGTTCGCTGCGGCACAACAGCGCGAGCGTGAAGCACGCTTGGCCATGGAAGCGGTAGCGGGCCGAGCAGATGTTCTCGCCAAACTCGTTACCGATCACGCAAGCGCCAAGAGCCGAATACTGACCTTGATCGAGGCTGCGGTTCAGCAGCGTGCCGACGCTCAAGCAGCCGGGGACGTATTGCGCGACCACACGGAACAGCTCGCCTCTCTGGTCAAGTCTTTGAGCGATCTTGCGCAAGCCAAACTGGCCACCCTCAGACAAAAACCGGGGGCCGTCAACTGGGTCCTGACTTTGGGTGGGGCGCATCGCCAATGGCGCAAGCGGTACGGGCAACAGTTGTCCCAGTACGAGGCGATGCGTACCCAAGCGCAGCTTGGCAAAGAGCGCCTGGAGGCGGCCGAGGCCGAAGCGATCGCCCTGACGGACACGTACATAGCCACCGTGCATGCGGCGAAGCAACTGCGCAAACAGCTCACCAGGATCTCCAAGAACATCGAGAACGAAGAAAGGCAGATGCACGCTGACCAACAGGCATTGGGAAGTGCCTGGCCCCGTACGGATGTGCTGGGCACTGAACGCGAGACAGGGAAGCCTTGGGCCTCGGCGCAATGGCTGCAGGCTCGGCAAGATGTGTTTCTGTCCGCGCTGGATTTGCACCGCGCGTTCATCGAGAAGAACGCAACACAGATCGTTGCAAACATCGGCTTGGCGAGCGACTGGCTCAACGGCAAGAGAATGCCTACCGAGCTGGCCCAACTGGCGCTCGATTCCTTGTGCCTGGTCGTGCCTGTGATCTCAACGACTTTCGCGTCCATGTCTCGCATGGGCAGGGATCTTGGCCCTGAGAGCATTGGCTGGCTGTTGATTGATGAAGCAGGGCAAGCCTTGCCACAACATGCAGCGGGGAGCCTTTGGCGCGCCCGCAGGGCGATTGTCGTAGGAGACCCTTTGCAGCTCGAACCGGTGCAGGCGCTCCCGGCCTCGGTCGAAAGTGCGGTGGCGGCGGCCTGTGGTGCCCCCGTGCGCCTTTGGCCAAGTGTGGGCTCTGTCCAAGGGCTTGCGGATCAAGCGTCCCAAATCGGGACCATGGTTGGGGAAGACTCAAGTGGCGCTGTCTGGGTCGGATGCCCGCTGCGGCTGCATTGCCGCTGCGATGAGCCCATGTTCTCCATCAGCAACGAAGTCGCCTATGACGGTCAGATGGTGCTCGGAAAGCGCGCCCAGACATCAACCCTGCCCCCCAGTGCCTGGCTGCATGTCAGTTCTCGTGCTGCAGACGGACACTGGGTCGAAGACGAAGGCGAATCGTTGCAGGATCTCTTGGAAGTTCTTCGGGGCGCCCATGGAGTTGATCCACAACAAATCGCGCTCATCTCGCCGTTTAGAGAGGTGGCCAGACAACTGCGCGCCATAGGCCGTCGCCACGGCATAGAACCCGGCAAGATGGGAACAGTGCATACCGCACAGGGCAAGGAAGCCGAAGTTGTTGTTCTCGTTCTCGGGGGCGACCCGCAGGCGCCTGGGGCAAAGGCCTGGGCAGCATCGAAGCCGAATCTGGTCAATGTGGCGGTGTCCCGCGCCCGCCAGCGGCTCTACGTTGTAGGGGACCGAAAGGCCTGGAAAGGCCACCGCTACTTCGAAGTGCTGGCCAAGCACCTGCCGGTGAAATCCAAGAGCGAGAAGCTCTAAAGCTTTCCTTTGTCCACGTCTGCTGGACCGATCAAGGGGGTCAGGGGAGCGGGCGAGGACATGCCAGTTTCGTAGCGCGCAAGCTTCACTGCTTCTTGGCTTCGTGCCGCAAAACCACGGGTCAACATGGCGAAAGCGGGTGGGTCAAGTGCGGCAAGCTCTCGAAGGGATTCCTCCAGGAGACGCAAATCTGCCCTCAAGTGCTCGGACAGGGTGTCCTGACGAGCCCTCCTCAGTCTCGCTCCTTCTCCCGTGAGCAGCCAATTGATATTGAGCCCTGTCCCGCATAACTTTGCGAGGGTTTCGGCGTTGGGGCCGTGCCATCGGTTTCGTATTTCCGTAGCGTGGTCCGATCCACACCAAGGCAATCGGCAAGGCCGGCCTGAGTCAAGCCGCGCGATGTCCGCCACAGGCGAAGACGTTCTCCAATGGATGTTGTTGCTGGCAAAACCATAAATGATTTCCGGAAGCAGAGACAACGCCCACGGCGTCCCGAATTTGCTCAATCAAGGTAGTGTCTCACACTGCGGCCGGGCAGAACGGGCATCTTCTTGGGAGTTGTTTGCTTGCGAAATGATGACATATATCATCGTTATCAATGTTAACTGTAGTGGCAACGCATCATTCTGGAAACCATGTGTTACTCTTCGCGCAACCTTGTCACAGCCGAGACGCAACATGAATGACTTTGTTTCCCTTAACCGCGCTTTCTTGATGTTGGCCAGACAGCAAGCGTCCGACCCGGCGGCACCGCTGACGACTGGGCTCCCCAAAGAGACCCTGGCAAAGCTCAAGGAAATGTCGATCGGCCAAGTGGAGGATCTGGCCAAGAACCTGCCTGTGAGCGTATTTTCTGTGCGTCTTTCGCCTAAGCAGATGGACGTTGCGGCAGGCGCCGAACAAGGGGTAGCTTCGAAGTACGTGCTTGCAGCGCTGGCAGAGCGCACCGAATCGAGTGCCCGCACGGCGACCCCCAATGATCAGTGTCGCCGAGCTGCACGCGTACAACACCGCTACAGCACTGGTGCGGCGCAAGCTAAGGCTGTCGCTTGTTACGTCGCTTACCGGTGTTTCCCAGAGGACATTGCGTGGAATTTGGCGCGAGATTCACGGCGAGGGTGCGCCCAACGGCAAGCTCCCGGAATTTGCTCAGTCCCTCATCACCAGCCGACAAATAGCTGCATCGGCAGCAGCTTTTGTCAGCGTGTACCTGCAGCAGTACGGCCCAGTGAAGGGGGCAATCAATGCCGAACACCTGATGGGGGCTGTTGACCTCAGCGCGAGATTTGGCAACGAAGTGAACATAGCGACGGCGTTCTATTGCTTGCGCGACCTGAAGGCCGGGTTCCTCATGTTTCCAAAATGCTGCCAGTGCGGCGCACGGTATCTGTATGACAGCAGCGGCGGTAGGCATTTGGACCGATGCCCGTTTTGCTCACACGCACCTCTTAAACGCTGATGTTCTCCTGGCTTAGAAATTTGGTGGCCTCGCCCGCGCCGGGTAACGCCACGCCAGAGCACCTAAAACTCAAAGCGGCCCACAAGGACATCCCCCGCTACCCGCCTTTTATGAAGGGGTTGCCCACCCATACCCCAGAAGAGCTCCTTGAAACACAGGCCGACTTGCTTTTGGCACTCCAGCAGAGCTGTGATGCAACTCGAAGCGAATTCGAGAAGTTCTACCGCGCGTCCATTGTCCGCTTCGCTGCCTTCGTCCATTTGTTGCCCGCATCGCAAGCGCACCATCATCGGGGGGCAGGCGGCCTGCTACGTCACTCACTGGAAGTAGGGCTGTGGGCCTTGCGAGAGGCTGACAAGATGCCGCTCATCGGGCTCACGAAGACACCAGGCAGAAAAGGAATCATCGTCCCGCGTTGGCAATTGACGGCATTCCTGGCAGGGCTTTGCCACGATGTTGGCAAGCCGATGACCGATGTCTCGGTCCGCAACCACACGGCGACATCGCATTGGAAGCCCGTGAAGGAAACTCTCTGGGCCTGGGCCGATAGGCAAAGGGTTGATGCCTACTTTCTGGAGTGGCAGGAGAGCCGCGCGAGGCGCCATGTGGCCCTCACCGCAGCGATGGCCAAACACGTCATTACAGACAGCGAGATGGAATGGATTGATGAGGGCGATCCACAGCTTCTCGGGTGGCTCATGGAGACCCTCAACGGAACGCCGAGCAACACCAATCCCCTGTACGACATTGTGGTCCGCGCAGACCAAAAGAGCGTGGAGAGGGACCTCAAGAGCATCGGCGCTGCAATGGCAGGCTATGACCTCGGCGTGCCGGTGGAGCGAGTTCTCATCGACACGATGCACAGCATGGTGCGGCAGGGTGTTTGGCTGGTCAATGAGCCAGGGGCGAAAATTTGGTGTCTCGATGGCACCGTATTTGCCGTCTGGCCGACTGCCGGACAGGATCTAGCTACCGAAGTGCACCGCGACAACATTCCCGGCGTTCCTCGGAGCGCGGACGCCATCTTGGACATGCTGCTGGAGCGGCAGTTGGCATTCATGAATGGGGACGACTTTTACAAGATCGCCCCGTCCGTGCTCGCCAAAAAGATCCCGGACATCAAGCTCAATTGCATTCGCCTGCGCGATGACACCCTCGTCTCCAAGTTGCCCCTGGCGAGCATTGACGGCGTTGTGCTCAATGCCAAAAAGGCATCGGTGCCGGCACCTGATGACCAGCAGGCCGCTGTCTCGGGCGCGCCAAGCGAACCAGGGCAAACCTCGGCCGCGCCGAATCCTGTTCAGGCACAGAAGGCAACCCCAACCTCCCTTGAGCAAGTTGCTCAAGCTGCCCCGCGAGAAGAATCAGAACAGCCATCCCAGCCCAAGCGGGAGAGGGCGGTTAAACAAAAGAGCCAACCGTCCACGCGCAGCGCTCCGCAAGCGGGGCAAGAGTCGGTGGACGGCAACCGATCTTCGCCGCCCGCAAGAGAATTGCCAGGGCCAGCTACAGCTACAGCTACAGCTACAGCTACAGCTACGCGAGAACCAACTGAGTCCAAGCAGCCTTCTGAGGTCGTGCAGCTCAGCGGCGCGCTGGGCGAAGCGTTGAAGGCTCTCGCCGAAGATTTGAATGTGGGTGATAAGCAGTGGGGAGAGCACGCATTCATCGGGGACGATGGGCGCCTACTGCTGGCCTGGCCTGCCGCGTTTGCTGGTTATGGATTGTCGCCAAGCTCCATCATTGCGGAGTTCACAGAACGCAACTGGTGTAGTGCCGATCCAAATTTTCCGACGCGCAGAGTGATCGAGGTCGAGATCGAGGGGGCGCAGATCCGTGCAATGCGTCTGCACCATGACGTGAGCCAGACCCTGCTGCAAATTTGTGGAACTACCGGCGAAGCGGCCAAGAACAAGACAGCGCCGCCGCCCAAGCCCGAACTCCCGGCTACGCAGGTGGCCCCGACCGCAAAAACCAGCGTCGCAACTGAGACGCCTCCTGCGCCTACATCTGCCTCTTCCAGCCCACCCAAAAAGAAGCGAAAGAAGGATGCCTCGGCTGCAGGCCACATTGCCCCCAAGCACAGCAGCCCAGAAAACTTGGTACCTAAGACGGCCGAGCCCAACAGCACTGCACCCGTGCAGCCGTCTCTGCCCGCACCTGAGGAGGTGGCGCGTCAGGAATTCACCCTGGTGATGAAGGCGCTTGCTTCACTGCAGGCGCCGCCACAGGAAGACGGGTGGAGCGCAGCGCCCCTGAAGGATGCATTGGCAGCCATCCTTGAGCAGACCGGGAAAACCTATGGGCGTGCGGGGCTGTACAGCTTGGCCACAGCAAACAGGGACCGTCTCAAGCTGAGCAATGGCAAGCTGCTGTTCAAGCCCAGTTAGTTAAATCCCGGCCTCCTCCAAAAACCGCGACTCCGCGCCCTCTTGGAGTGCGCTGCTGATCACTAGACGCTGCTTGGCTCTGGTCATTCCCACGTACATCAAGCGGCGCTCTTCTTCCTCGGTGGAATCCGTGTGCGGAAGGTTTCCTTCCTCGCATCCCATGATCCACACGTTATCGAATTCAAGACCCTTGGACGAATGCAGAGTGACCAACTGCACCCTGAGGTCAGCCCCATTTTTCGAGCTACCGCCACGGGAGATGAAATCCACGCGCTGCGGCAAAGACCCCCTCAGTCCACCGAAGCTGTCTGCCAAGGCTTTGAACACGGGGACCTGGGCCGTTGGGGCGTAGCCACAAAGTAGATCTGCAATTGCTTCAGCCACAAGAGGCAAGCGGTCTTTGGACAGTTGCGTTGCCCAGGAAATGAATCCTTCGCGCAGAGCTGTGAGCACCTTCCTGCGGCTCTCATCATGTGGGGCAGCGAGCGCCTGGTCCAATCGGTCGAGGTAATGGCCCTCGCTGGTGCGCGAATGTTCATTGACCCACGTGGCATCGACACGACAAAACACCAGGGCATTGGCCACTCCTGTCCACGAGCCATCGGCCAGGCTGCGTAGGAGCCCCAGAAAAACACTTCCCACAGCGCGGTCCCAGATGCTCTTGCCTCCGACGCGTGTGTAACCCACCGCCAATTTTGTGAGGGCGAGTTCAACGGTATCCAGGATCGTGTTGGTTCGCCCGAGAACGGCCCACTGCTGCTCAGAAGGCGCAGCAACAGTGTGCGCAATCATTGAGACTTCATCGGCGCGCGTGGGGGTTCGCTGCACCTCCAGCACGCCCATGGTCGATTTTGCGGCCTGGATGTTTTTGTGGGCGCGATGCGGGTTCTTGACGATCAAGCGTGCCGCCGCGCCCAAAATGTTGGGGGCGCAGCGGTAGTTCACTGGCAGCGTGAGTTCGAGAGAGCTCAGCGCGAGAGAGGCCTCCTGCAGCCCTCCGTAGCCCAAGGCGTGCCGGAACGAATACAGGCTCTGGTCATCATCGCCGACCAGGGTGACCTCTACCCCTTTGCGGCCATAGTTCAGTATCCACTCAAGTTGTACGGCGTCCATGTCCTGCGCCTCGTCAACAAGCAGCCAGCGAATCGGAAGAGGCGACACGGACCCATCCTGCATGCCATGCACGGCGTTGAGCAGGATGTCTGAAAAATCCATCACCTGTTCAGAATGAAGAAGGCCGGAATACCTTTCGTAAATGCGTTGGACCGATACATCCGCAAATGCGATGTGGCCAGGCTGTGATTTCGCCTTGTCGATGAGTTTGCACACATCATCGAAGGGCACATCCGTCTCCTCTTCTTGCCAGCACCGCCTCAAAACAGCCCACCGCTCTCCGTCGCCCATCAGGCGTGGAGGGCGGCCACGGGAGCTTCGTTTGAGCTGCTCAAGTGCCAGGGAGTGAAAGGTGCCTGCGCCCAGTCGCCGGATGTGCTCTTGACCGCAGGATTCCAGTATTCGGGTTCGCAACTCGTTTGCGGCATCTCGCGTGAAGGTAACGGCGCACAGCCTGCCGAGCTCGTGGCTCTTGATCAGGTGCGCCGCGCGCTCGGACAGCACCCGCGTCTTGCCCGAACCGGGGCAAGCCAAGATGGTGCAGTGGCCTGACGAACGCACAGCGCGCTCTTGGAAGGGATTTAACTGCATGAACGTAGCGCTCAAGAAAAAACCCAGACACAGAATCCCGTGTCTGGGTCTAGCGGTACAAGGGGGCGCGAGGTTTAAGCGATAACTTCCTCGGGCTCTGCTTCGGTATCAGGCACCTCCACGGCGTCAAGCGCAGCGGGCTGCGTCGGTTCGGGCGCTGCTTCCTGCACCTCACCATTGACCACAGGCGCGACATCCTTCGAAAGGGCCGTGCCTGCGCGGGGGTCGGGCACATTGTGTTCGCCATTGCGCTGAGCCGCGGCCATAGAACGAATGGCCAGCGAACGCAGATCATTGGCGCAGCGCATGAGAACGCGCTTGACGTTGAAGATGCCTTTGGAGTGCTCCGAGTCGCTGATCACATGCGACAACCACAGGATGTCGAACTTTTCGACGAGCTGGTCATAGTCGCGGATGAGATTGATCCAGCTCGCGGCCCGTGGGGATGTCAGCTTGGCGGACACGGAAAGGGGGGCCGAGTAAGACATCCCCGTGCCGGAGACCCCGAAGGATTCAGCGAGCTTTTCCAGGCGTGCAGCTTCGTCGGAAATCACCTTTTGGGTGGCGCTGAGCTGCTGGTTTACAAGCTCGTCCACCTTCGTGCATTCGCTTTCGGGGGCGAGCACGCGCAAGATGACAGACAGGGTGTAGAGGGCCTCGTCGCCCACGGTGAACGAGCGGCTAAAGACGGTCTGGGCGTGGAAAGAATTGAGCGTGGCGGTGTAGGTCAAGAAGGCCTGAGACCTTGGGCCGCCTTGACGCCCCTTGCGCGCAGGCCGCGGGCCGTTTGCCCCGTTGGCCGGTGCCGCAGAAGCCTCGTTCGAGGACGCGACGGCAGCGGGCTGCGTCGTGGTCGGAGCGTCGGATTTCAGGGCTTTTGAAGTCGCTTTCGGCGCCTTCGGCGGCTTTGCAACTTGGGTGGATTCATCGGCCATAGTGGATACCTCATGAAGTGAATGAAAACACCTTCGCTGCAAAACGCGCGCAGTGCAGCCGGGTGGACAACGGTCAGAACAGATGCTAGGTACCCCGCGAGCAGATGCGGACCGGAAAAGCGCCGCAAACTGGCGCATCTCCAGATCAACAAAAATTTGTCGTTGACAACATCGAGAGTGCTGCTAGGATCGCGCTTATCTATTGAGCAGTGTGCGTAACGCCCTCTCATTCGAGCGGTAGCATGGCCGTACCTTTCGGGGTAAAACAGCGATTCAGAGAGCCTCCGTAATGGATGCCAGACGTACGATGTTCATTCCGTATGTCTCAGCGTGCACCAGATGCATGCACAGATTCAAGCCTCAGGCTTGCATCACAGGAGCGAAGCTCCCAACCCCTTCACTGCGGGTAAATGCAGTTGGGTTGTGAGCACAAATAAGACCTGGACTTCTTCCCGTTGGGATGAAGATGGGCATTCGCTTTCAACTCTGCCTTCAATGGCATCAAGAACGAAGAGACTTCCTTGTAGGACTCTCTTCCCGCCTGTGCGTGATGCACGGCCGGTCAAAGCACACCTGACAGACCCGACACCTTTGTGGTGTTTGGCTTGCGCACGTGTGCAATAAACATTGCTTGCTTTTGCAAGTAATGGAGCACTCAGTCGAAAGACTGAGCTTCTAAATCCTCGGGATAGCACATGCCCGAGGGCGTGGTGTTTCCCGAGGCCTTCCTTGGAGTAAATCATGACCCTCGTTCTCTTGGCATGCGTTATTACCGGCAGTGCCCTGTCGTACGGCTTGTTCCGCAAGCTCGGCTGGTACTGATAAATTGAAAGAACATCCTTTCGGGGATGTTCTTTCTTTTCTGGAAGTGGACTTACACCCTGCAGACCTAAAACGTTCGGAAAGATGTTTTAGGTCTGCAGGGTGCCACGGACAGTAAATGTCATGTGCGCCCTGCAGGTTTCGCAACTTCGCAGGAGCTCATCATGGAATTGGTTATTCTCAGCCTTTGTGTTTTCGCCGGTCTCCTTATCAGTCGGCCCATCGTGCGCTTCATGCGTTGAAAGTCGCGCTGATATGAACACCAAGACCACAATGGCCTCCGACCATCTCAAATCGATGTTCACGTCGCTGCCACTCCGCGACGCTGTGCTTTTGCACAACGGATTACGCAACCCTGAGCCACTAAGCATTGAGTTGCGCGAGAAGTTGCGCTTGGCCCTGCGCCGTACGAACGTGGTGACCATTCGTGAACGGTAAAGCCTATCCCCTGCAAAGGGGATGGGTTTTCCAAAACATAGCGACCGTTATGTTTCGGAAAGCCTTTCTAACCTGTGTGCGTAATGCACCAGACCTGAAGCGGTAGCTTGGCCGCGCCTAATTAAGGCGACTCAGCATCTCATCAACCCCAACGGGCATGTCCACCCGTTTGGGGTGGCCGTGTCCATTTCCACAGAGCAAATGAACATGAGCAAATTCATCATCAGCGTTACGTACGAACATCAGGATGAAACAAGCCTCGAATCTGGTGAACCGTATGAACGCGGGTACGAGATCGAAGGACAAGAAGTCGATGAAGACGAACTCAAGGCGATCGCCAATGAGTACGGCGTCAACGCCGCGTCGAGCACTGTAATAGGACAATTTACCTGGTTCAATTCCAGTTCGCCAAGAGAGGATCGTGAGTATTTCGAGAAGGGTATCGAGAAATTCTTTAGTCTTCACATCAAAAAGGGGGACGTGCTGCACGCCGCCCGAATCCTTAACATCAAAGGCTAAAAGCCAGTAACCTTTTGCTCCCGCAGAAGGTTTGCTCAAGCGCCTTCTGGGCCCTTCATCAAACCTATTTGCTGTGTGTAGGGTAATCCTGCCACTCAATTACTCCTGGCACGGGGAGTCAAAACAACCGGCAACAAGGCTCGAAAGAGCATCCACCCACACGGGATGACTATCCCGTAGGGGTATGGCATCTCGCTTTTCAAAGGAGAGACCATGCTGATGAAAACAGGTCTAGTCGATATTCCGGCCTCGGAATATCACTCGGACAAGGACATCGTGGGGCATTCAGCGCTTGTCGAAATGCTGCGCTCACCGGCGCACTTCATGCACCGGCTGAACACGCCTTACGAACCCACCCCGGCCATGCAATTTGGCACAGCCGTCCACACCGCCATCCTGGAGCCCTCGCGGTTCCACACGTTGTACGCGGTGCAGCCCAAGTTCGACCGTCGCACCAAGGATGGCAAGGCACTTGCCCTTGCTTGGGAAGAAGCCAACCGAGGCGTTCTGCCCATCGAGCAAGACGATCTGAACAGGATCACCCGCATTCGTGAGTCGATCAATCGGCACGTGGATGCGTCGGCATTGCTGCAATCGAGCATCACCGAGCAAAGCTATTTCTGGACGGATCATGAAACGGGCATTCAATGCCGGATCCGAGCCGACTTGTTGAAGCTCGCTGCCGATGGCTGCATTGAAGCGATCGGGGACCTGAAGACGACGCTTGATGCGTCGCGCGACGGGTTCGTACGCGCGATAGACAAATTTGGCTACGACCTTCAGGCGGCGTTCTACGTCGATGGGATCAAGCACCTCACGGGGCGCGAGGTTCCGTTCTACCTGATGCCTGCGGAGAGCAACGCACCGCATGGTGTTGCGCTGTACCGCGTTGGCCCGAAGAGCATTGAGGTGGGGCGCGCGAAATACCGCGCCGCACTGCAGTTGCTTCAGTGGTGCCGGGAACACAATTCCTGGCCCAGCTACCAGCCGTTCGGCGAAGCTGAAGAGATCGAGATTTCAGACTGGAGTCTCAGACGCGCCGCGGCTGAGTTTGAAGATGAGTAAGTAATCCGCCCATTTTTGGGTGCCCAAGCGGGAACGCTATCCCGCTAGGGGTGGTGTTCCCTTTTTTTGTTAGTTCAAAAGGAGATCACCATGAATCAAGTTCTCAAAACCATCCGTACCGCAGCACCTGCGCGGCGCGATCCGCAGGAGCTCAACTTCCCAGCAATGCTGGAACGCAGCAAAGCGGAAATTGCTCGGGCGCTCCCCAAGCACATTGACCCGGATCGCATGTTGCGCATCGCCTTGACGGCGTTTCGTACCACGCCAGCACTGGCCAAGTGCAAGCCCGTTTCGGTTCTGGCGTCGATCATCCAGGCGTCCCAGTTGGGCCTGGAAGTAGGCCAGAACGGCGAGGCCCACCTGGTCCCGTTCAAAGAAGAATGCCAGATGATCCCTGGCTATCAAGGCCTGATGAAACTCGCTCGCAACAGCGGGTTCGTCAAGGACATCTATGCACACGAGGTCCGCGAAAACGACCACTTCGTGATGCGGTTGGGCCTGGAACGCCACCTGGACCACCACCCCATGCCTGGGCGCGGCGGCTTTCCTGCATCGGAAGCGATGCGGGGCGAAGTCGTGGGCTTCTACGCCGTGGGTGTTCTGAAGGACGGAACGCCGACCTTCGTCGCAATGTCAGTCGAAGACGTTTATCAAATCCGCGACAACAGCAAGGGCTACCAAGCCGCCAAACGGTATGGCAAGGCTTCGACGTGGGACACCGACTTCATCCCCATGGGCAAGAAGACCGTGATCCGAGCGCTTTGCAAGATGATGCCCAAGTCCGCCGAGCTGAGCGCTGCCATGGCGCTCAACGATGTGGCCGATCGCGGCCAATCCCAGAACATCAGCCTCAAAGAGGCTGCAGATGGGAGCTACGAGGCGCCCACTGTGGTGGACGAGGAGACCGGGGAAATCATCGGCAATGAGGCCGAACAGTCGGCTCCCGGTGCGTACGCACAACCCCAGCAAGCGCAGCCGCCCAAAGAACCGCAACCTCCGGTGCAAGCGCAAAAAAATGCGCCCAAACCCCGTGAAGACGTGCTGACCAAAGTCATCGGTTCGATGACGGCGGCTTGCACCGAAGATGACCTCAACGAGGCCTATATCCGCGCAGAAACCCAGGTCTCCGGGGTGGACCGCGAGATCCTCGACAAGGAATATGAAAAGCGCCTCGAAGAAATTCGTAAAGGCGATGGACAAGTGGGCTCCTTGCTCTGACATGTCCTTTCCATGAAACATCCCCCGGCGCAAGCCTGGGGGTGTTTTTCAGCAGGCATTGCATGCAGTGTCTGCCGAAAAACAGGTTTTCTCTCCAGTGCGTAATGCACCAGGACTTGAAAGGGTAGTCTGGCCCGTCTCTTCAGAGCGAATCAGCAATTCACTTGTCCAACCCACGGGGGCCCATCCCTCGCGGGATGACGCCCTCTCATTTCGAGAGGTCACAATGTTTTTCAGAAAAAAGGTCGATTGCCGCTCTAAAGAGGCAATGACCACGTTTTTGCTCACCCACAACCGCTACCAGGTGGACAACCGGGCGATTGGTTCTGGCACCTCGTATGCCAACAAAATCAAGCTGCACAACCTCGGTCTGCGAGGCTCTCAGCTTGAAAAGGCCTTTGACATTTACGCGGCGGATGACGATTTCTGGCCCCAAATCTCGGGCCCGATCCGAGCCTTCGAACATGAAACCGATGCCGCCTACTCAGTGGCCCGCATGGGTCGCAGTGGGGGTTATCTGGTGCTTGCCAGGGCTCAATACGAGTACCCCGGCTACAAGAGCACCTGTTCGAAGTGCGGAAAGCTCAACTTCCAGGAAGCGGGGCCAGAGGCCAAATGCGGGGTCTGCCATAGCCCTCGCGTGAACCTCAAAAAACCGCTGCGCTGGATCCGTACCACCGGGTCGAGCATCGATCACGCAATGGCGGCCGAGGACTTCATGGACCTATCCATGGAGGACTTGAAGCTCAAGGTGGATCTCGTGCTCCGGTTCGACGAAGTATGCGACTCTGTTCGTGAGAGGTTTCTTTGCCTACTCGACAACTACATGGTCGTCGAAAAAACCATCATGGTGCCAACCAAGGTTCGACACCTTGAACCAGTTCTCTAACGCGGGCTGTCATGAAACTTGTGTGCTGCGGCTGCGCCGCTTCCTACAAGGGCTGCTTCATCCACCACCACATGGATGGGCGCATTTCTTAGCAGTCTCCCTCGCTGGAGGCACACCAGGCCCGATCGTGGCGCGCTGCCCAACTGGCAATCACGCGCATGTGAAGTCCGTTCGCAAACCCCGATGCCAGTAGGCATCGATTTCAATCAGGAGTAAATCATGTTTTCAGTTTCCAAAACCATTTTGATCGGCCGTATGGGGCGCGACCCGGAGGTGCGCGTGTTCCCTTCGGGGGATCGTGTCGCTACCTTCTCGGTAGCCACCTCGGAGCGCTGGAAAGACAAGCAATCGGGCGAGTGGAAAGAGCTCACCGAATGGCACCGCGTCGTTGTGCGCGGGCCGTCTGCAGATTACGCCGAGCGCAACCTCCGAAAGGGGGACTCCGTGTACATCGAGGGCGTCATTCGCACGCGGAAATGGCAGGATCAAGGCGGTAACGATAAATCGTCCACCGAGATTCACGCCAACGAGGTCAAGACGCACGCCAAGGCCAAGGCCAAGGATGCCTCTACCCCGGAAATCCAAGGCGGGAGTGAGGCCCCTGAGGGCAGCCATGGCTCGTTCGAAGGCGCAGACAATTTCCAATGGTGATCTGAAGCCATCAATCAAACCCTGCTGGGGCCACCCCAGCGGGGTGGTCCTTTGCAGTTCTCTCATCGCCCTTCTCGGGGCACTCCAAAGTGCCTCACGGGCGTTTTGGTGTGCCCCGCGTCGGGCGTAACCAAAGGAGGCAGCAATGCAGCAAAGGACGAAGGAGGAGCGCGAGCAATACTGGAAAGAGTATTGGAAGAACGCTCGCACCATGGCCGATGGGCGCTGGGGCTCGGTCTTCATGACCCTGGCAAAACCCTTGCAGTCGGCAGTCGAATCCAAAGGCAAACGCCATTGCGCCTGTCCGGTGCATGGCGGCACAGATGGATTCAGGTTTTTCAAGGACTTCGAAACCACGGGCGCAGGGGTCTGCAACACCTGTGGCACGTTTTCAGATGGCTTCGCTATCCTGCAGTGGGTCAACGGTTGGACCGCCAGAGAAGCCGTTGAAGAGGTCGTCGAGCACTTGACCGGCAAGCGACACGGAGGGAGCACGACACCTATCAGGCGAGAGATTCCCAAGATCGCCCCGAAGCCTGAAAAGGACAACACGGCGGTTCGGGCATCACTGAACAAGACCTGGCAGAGAGCTCTACCCGCAAACGCGAAACAGGCCGAGCCTCTTCGCATGTACCTGGCGCGGCGTGGTCTGGCTAAACCCAGAACCACGGCACTGAAACTGCACCCTTCCCTAGCCTACAGCGACGGGGAGAAGGTGACTGGTTTTCATCCGGCAATGGTGGCTGTTGTGCAGGCACCGGACGGCTCGCCAGTAACGATTCACAGGACCTACCTGGACGAAGACGGCAACAAGGCCAGCGTCGATGAAGCGAAAAAACTGATGGCATATCCAGAAGGGCTCAGGCTCTCTGGAGGAGCCATCCGTCTTGCTCCGGCAGGGCGTGTTCTCGGTGTCGCCGAAGGCATCGAGACCGCCCTGGCAGCAATGCAAGGGATGGGTATTCCCGTCTGGGCAACGGTCAACGCCACGATGTTGCAGCAATTCACCCCTCCCGATAACACAGAGTTGGTCTTGGTCTTCTGCGACAAGGATCGACCTTCAAAAAACCACCCACGTGGGCATGGCCAGGAAGCAGCAATGCGACTGGTCGAGCGAGTGTGGGCACAAGGGAAGAAGGCGATGGCGATCACACCGAAGGGAGAGATCCCTGAAGGCGCCAAATCGCTGGACTGGCTCGACATCCTCAACCGGGATGGCGTAAAGGGTTTCCCCAGCTATGAGGCGGTGCGTCGCGCTATGGTGGGTTATGAGTTGCGCAAGGCAGCGTGAGGAGGCGGATCATGTACGGGCGAATCAACCTGAATACGATCGATACGCAGCCTGGCGCTGGCAACGCGTTTTCCCCCCCTGCGGGGTTCAACGGGAACTACAGGCAATTCATAAACCAGCGGGTCAAAGCCGACCCCGGAGTGCGTCAGCACATTGCAATCGTGGCACTGAAGTTCCGCAGAGAACAAACGCCACCGGCGTTCCATGGTCAGTACGCGAATGAGGCCCAAGCATTTGCCAGGGCCGTTCTCCGAAAGCTCATAGCGGCAAGCGCTGCTCTACGCGAAAAGCAGGATGACGACGAATCCTGATTCAAACGAACCTTCTGCGCCTTTGGCGCAGAGGGTTTCCTACAGCACGTGCAAAAGCGCGTGCTGCACGAAACCCCCAAAGACTTCTGCCTGTGTGCGTAATGCACCAGACCTGAAGCGGTAGCTTGGCCGCACTCTTTCGAGTGAAACAGCATCAAAACCGGCACGTCTCAGATGTGCCATTTCAACCCTCTGGGGCATCATCCCCAACAGGGGTTGGTGCTTCGGTTTTTTTGGAGTACCTCATGACCCCTGAACAAATCGTTTTGATCCTTGCGCTCTTTGGCTCCGCCAAGGCGGCGCTCGATGTGGTGGTAAGTGTCGTGAAAACCATCTTCAAGCCCACTACAGGGCAAACCCCTCAGTCATCGGACCCAACCGCGATAGCGCGCATGGTCTCCTTGCTGGAATCGATGACGCTGGCCAACGAGAAGTTGGCTGAGCGCGTAGCCTCGCTGGAGGCTGCGGTTGTGGTGAAAAGAGCCAGTCGCAAGCCAGCGAAGCCGGCCGAGCGTACTGCCTCATTGGAAGCTGAAGCTGCAGTGAAACGAGTCAATCGAAAGCAAGTAACGAGCCCCGAGCAGGCCCACAATGAACCACCCATCGAAGGCATTCTCGGTATGGAACTTCCCCCAACGGAAGACCGCCAAGAAGGGGCCTTCGAGGTCGTGCGCTAAGGAATTGCCATGCAACCCCTACAGATCATGATCAACAAGGGCGATGGGCTGAACTATGTCCAGCTCTCTCGACGGCCCCCTGTCGCTGTGCTTGGCTCGTCCACGTGGCGGATCGTCATGCAGCGGCTGCGGAAGTTGCTCGGCTAAGAGAGTCACCGCAGCTCAACCCCTATGGGCACGCACTTCCACCAAGCAGAACGCCCATGCCCCCCCCGAGTTGGCCACCATTCATCGAGAACGGGCGCTTCAACTCACTTTTCCATTTCATTATTCAACCCGCGGGGGAATTGGCCCTCGTGGGCATGTTCCTCTGCAATTCCTTTGGAGAGAAACATGCAAAGAACCGTCACCATCGTCACCAAGACGTTTGTGCCTTATATGAGCGGCGAATCACCCGAATGGGTGAAGTACGAGCTCAATGACCTGATACTGAACCGAATCATCGCGGAACAGAACCACGTGCGGGAAACGAACCTGAATGCTGTGGAGCTGGGCCTTGGGATTCAAAGCACCTGGCCAGATGGGTGGTCGGACGTTGTGTACGAAGCGGTACGCATCGACGCCAATGGCTTCGCGGTTTGCGCTGTCGTGGACGGAGGGGCTCTGTACGTAGAGAGCCTGTCCCTGCCAGTTGAAGCCATCAACCAGTTGCTTGATCAGGCCAACGGGGAGCCCACGCTTGCGCTGCCGAACAGTGTCATCTGCGACGGGGGGATCTACTTCTTTGACGAAGCTGATCCGCGCGATCTCGTGCTGGCCTATCGCGGCAGCGAAAGCGCCGAATGAAAGGAGTGAACGTGCTGCGAAATCGGCATGAAATGGGTTTGCACGCACTCGCTTGTGATGAGCAGGCCAGCGCGCACTACGCGGCTGACACCAACGGCTTGATTGGCTGGCTGTGGCGCATCCGATGCTACGGAAAGGGATTCATGGGCATGTGAGTTGCCGGGTCCCCAGTTTGATTTTTTTCAACCCCAAGGGGGCCTACCCCCTCATGGGGGATGGCCCTCTTTTTCATTAGAGGAGTCATCATGAATGGTTACCAATACTTCCCCACGGGCGAGCGCACGGCGGCTCTTATGTGGAACATGTTCAAGCGCCCCATTGGGCACGTGTGCGATCCGAGCGCGGGCAAGGGCAACCTGATCCGCTATGCACAGGAAGGCTTCTCCGGCCTTGCCGAAGAGGACATTCCGTGGGTTGCAGAGTTCGAAGATACTGAGTATCAGCAAGGCCGATACACGGTTCGCCTGCGAGAGCGGGCACGCCAAAAGTTCCAGCGCTTGCGCGAAGTGTCTGTTGTCGAAATCGATGCGCAGCACCACGCCAGCCTCAAGGAACTCGGCGCCAACCTGCTCGGGTACGACTTCCTGCAGGTGCAAAGCCTGGCAGCCATTGATCAGGTCATCATGAACCCGCCTTTTTCGGAAGGTGCCAAGCATGTTCTGCATGCATGGGATACGGTTTATGACGCTGAAATCGTGGCCATCGTGAACGCGGAGACCATCAGGAATCCGTTTTCTCAGGAGCGCAAGCGCCTGGTTGGCCTGATCGAGAAGCACGGTAGCGTCGAGTTTCTACGGGACCAGTTCACTGGCGACGTGGAGCGCAAGACTGACGTGGAAATCGCACTGATCCATCTGGACAAAGAGCCGGCGAACGGTTTGGACATGGACGCCATCTTTGCCGGCATGCGCAAGGACCAAGAAGGTCCGGAGCTCAACCCCGAGCAATGTTCCGCATTGACGCTGCCCAACAACTTTGTGCAGGACACCTGCATGCGGTTTGACATGGCGGTCAACGCAGCACGAAAGTCATGCGAGGCGCAAGCGATCTCGGCCCATCTGTCGGCGCAGCTTGGCCTGACATTGGAGGAGATGCAGGCGAAAGGTGTTGGCAGCGACTCACGCGAGAGCGTGGGCTCAATCCGAAAGTACGCCAACAAAGCCTTTCAGGAGGCCTATGCCCATCTGAAGAAGCAAGCGTGGGCGCAGATTATTCGCTCCGCGCTCTTGACCGAAAAGCTAAGCAACCAGGCACGCCGCAAGGTGGAGTCCTCGGCCGCAAGCATCTACCAGATGGAATTCAGCGCGTACAACGTTCATGGATTCCTGGCGGGGGTGATTGAGTCGATGGGCGACATTTACCGCGACATGATCTGTGATCTGTTCGATACCATCATCGAGCGCAGCACGGACAACGTGGTGTTCTACAAGAGTTGGAAGTCGAATCAGAAGCACCGCATCGGAGTGCGCATCAGGAAAACCCGCTTCATCATCCCCCGCTTCCGGTCCCACTGGGGCGACGGGCTGGACTACGAAAGCGAGCAATTCCTTGCGGACATCGACAAGGTGTTTGGCTACCTTCACGGCGAAACCAAGCACTATGACGGTCTGGTGTCGGGCTTCAAGCGGCGCGAGAAAGGATCGTCGGAGCGCATTAAGACGCGCTACTTCGATTTCCGGTACTACTGCGGCACGGGAACGATCCATTTCTACCCTGCCTCGCAAGAGGTCGTTGAAAAGATCAACCAGTTCGTGGGCAAGCTGCGTCACTGGATCCCTGCCGACATGAACGAGGCCAACGCCGACTTCAAGAAGCAGTATGAACAGGGCGAGTCGCTGAGCAAAGAGTACCTGGACGCATATCGCAAGAGCAACACCAGGACCTACGGGTACGACGATCCCGCACGGGCAGTGATTCGCAGCCTGAAAGGTACTGGTAGCAACGAGTTGCCCGAGCTCGATCGCATACAGGCGGCCATTGATGGGATCCATGCAAAACATGGTCTGCGTTGTGGCCCTGCGCTTGAGCAAAGGCCGGTGCTCCAAGCGCTCCCGGCGCCTCAAAAAGTAGCTGTAAGCGCACCAACTCCACTCCCCCAGTCGGAACAGTTGGACCTGCTTGCGGCGTGACGAAACGAGTCAGCTCATTGCTGTGGCAAGGCGCGTCAAAGCGTTCTTGCTCCAGCGTGAGTTGTGTCGCTAAAATGAAGGCCGCCCCCACCAGGGCGGGCTTCCCAAAGCGTCTAATTCAGGGACGTTTTGGAAAGCAGCTTTTTTGGTCGCACCGGGTAATCCGTTCGACTTCAAAGAACTCCTGGCTGGGGAGTTAAAACAACCGGCATAGCGCGCTCGCAAGAGCGATCACAAACCCGTAGGGGCCACTGCTCCAACCGGGGCCGTGGCCTTCTTTTTTGGAGTCCACGGCATGCATGAAATTGAACTCTCGCCCATCACCTCGGGCGGCTTGAAATCCATCAGCGACGACGATCTGTGCTCGCGCTGCTTGCACTGCAATTACAAACCGGGCGAACTGAGCTCTTGTTCCCAAGGCTGGCCTGGAATGGAAGATGCTGACGGCTACGTGCAAGCGTGCTGGAATTGGACGCCGCGCAGTCAAGCGAAATGAATGAGCCTTCCTGCGCGAGCAGGAGCGGCTTGCTCTCCCCAAGAGTCTCTGCTGATGCAGAGAAGTCATGGGGCCTGATCTAAGGGTTTCCTGGCCTTCGGGCTTTTGTTTCATTCACTTTTTCACCCTCGCGGGATACCTATCCCGCAAGGGCATGGTGTCTCGCTTTTTTTGGAGATCACCATGTCGAATACCATCACTCCGCAAAAAGCTTCCCACCTGTTGGCAGCTTTCATGGCGGCAAACACGCCGGTACTGCTCACTGGGGCGCCGGGAATAGGAAAGTCCTCGATCGTCGAACAGGCGGCCGCAAGCATCGGATACGACATCATCTTGTCGCACCCGGTTGTCAGCGATCCCACGGACGCAAAGGGCTTGCCCTGGCCAAGCAAGGATGGCGCAAGCGCTACCTTCTTGCCCTTCGGGGATTTGGCGCGCGCCATCAACGCCACGCGCCCCACGTTGTGGTTCCTTGATGACCTTGGGCAGGCCAGCCCCGCGGTGCAAGCCAGCTACATGCAACTGTTGCTGGCACGGAGCGTCAACGGGCACAAGCTGCCCGATTGCGTCACCTTCGCTGCGGCCACCAACCGCCGTAGCGACCGCGCTGGTGTGAGTGGCATCCTGACCCCTGTGCTTTCTCGATTCGGCACCGTTATCGAGGTCGAGGTCTCGGTGGATTGCTGGACGCAATGGGCGCTGGGTGCGGGCATGCCGCCTGAACTCATCTCGTTCATCCGGTTTCGTCCGAACCTGCTGCATGTCTTCGATCCAACCAAGCGTTCGAATGACATGGAAAACTTCCCGTGTCCTCGGACCTGGGCATTCACCGGGAAGACCCTCAATATGGCTTTGCCTGAAGACTTGGAATTCACTGCCATTGCAGGAGCAGTCGGCGAAGGCGCGGCCTTCGAGTTGCGAGCTTTCCTGAAAATGTATCGCAGCAATATGCCGAGCCCGGACAAGATCATTCTTGACCCGGACAACGCACCGATCCCGGATCGTCCCGACATGATCTGGGCCGTCTGCAGCGCACTGGCAAGGAAGGCAAGCGACAGCAACTGCGGGCGGATCTTCCGCTATGCAGAGCGCCTGCACGGAGATGGCAAGTCGGAGTTTGCGACCTTGATGGTCAAGGACACGACGCGCCTGCATCCGGAAGTGCATGACACGCCCGACTGGACGCGGCTTGCGGTAAGTGAATTTGGCCAAACCTTCCTGGGATGAGCCACGGGAGAGTTTCATGCCGCAGTTGCCGACAGCGGTGCAACGGCTAGACTTCAGTCGCCTGCCATGGTGGCACCAGAAATGGTGTCATCCCTGGCTGCGCGAAGGAGCTTCTATGCATTTCACCATCCACTACGACGACCTGGACACCACTCCAGAGCGGTTGAAAGCCATGGCGGAAGAACTCGGGCTCACGCCCGAAGAACTCATCCATCAGGCGATCGACAAACACATGGGTGGATACGGGCTCAAAACGCCCCCACCTGGCTTCGAAGCCAAGAGTCTCCACGAGCTATTCGTAGCCCACGGAGTACAAAAACCTTAACCATTCCCCTCAGGGGCAGGAGACTGCGATGAGCAAGTTTTCCGCCCCAGTTGGGGCAATCGTGCATGCATGGTTTCCGGAATCGGAAGCCGTCATGACGCCTGGTCCGAAGCTGCGGCCAGTGCTTGTTCTAAGTGTTGAGGACAGAGGAAACGGTCGCCGCGAGGCGCTTGTTGCCTACGGTACAAGTCAGCACCCGGAACGCGTCGGCCAAGGGTCTTTCACGATCTCGGCCGCCAAGACGAAAGCACTGAAAGTGGACACGAGGTTTGACCTTCAAAGGCGCCTTTGGCTTCCCCTCGACGAGCGGTATTTCGATACTGCACACGCTCCTGAAATGGTCCCGCTGGACCATATGGCGGCGTTCCGTCGCGAGGCCGTCAACGTGGGTTTGGTCAAAACCCGATAAAGAACCCCTGCACCTCGGTGCAGGCGGTTTCCCAGAGCGTCCAGAAAGGGGCGCTGCGGGAAATCAGCATTTGATGCGGACGGGGTAATCCCTTCTGTTCAATGTTCCTGGCTCGGGGAACTCAAACAACCGGCAACAAGGCTCGCAAGAGCATTCATCAACCCTTTCGGGCAATCCCGAAAGGGGGTTGCTCGTTTTCTAGGAGCAACCTATGCACAGCGTAATTTCGTATCCTGATCGCGGCCATTGGGGCGACTCGAAGTGGCGGGGAAACTGCAGCGGACACGTCTATCAGGACCTGTTTCGACAACTGCAGCCGTCAACCTTTGTTGATCCCATGGTCGGCTCGGGAACCTCGGTGGAAGTGGCCAAGGAAATGAGCATCAAAGCATGGGGCCTGGATTTGCACCAGGGCTTCAATGCAGTCACCGACTCGATCCTCTTGACGGTGGGCGAGCAAGTTGACCTTTGCCTATCGCATCCGCCCTACGGCCCCATGATCGTTTACAGCGGGTCCGTTTGGGGCAGCGAACCGAACCCTGCAGACCTCTCACGATGCGGCTCCAATCAGGAGTTCCACGAGAAGATGCAGCTCGTGTTGCTGAACCAGCGCGATGCAACAAAGCCGCAGGGCTTTTATGGAACCATCATCGGCGACTATCGGAAAAATGGGACGTACACGTCCTACCAGGCCGAAATGATTGCTCGTATGCCCAGTGACGAACTGGCGGCGGTGATCATCAAGCAACAGCACAACTGCGTTTCTGACTCTCGCAGCTACTCCAAGTTGGCCCTGCCGCGGATCATGCACGAGTACATCCTCTTGTGGCAGAAGAAATCCGGCCCACTGCTTGTGCTTCTCGGCACGATGGCAAGGGAACAGCACTCGCGCCTGACGGGGACATGGAAGTCGATCATCGGCCTAGTGATGCAGCGCCTTCGCGGTAAGGCATCGCTCGAACAGATCTACCAGGAAGTCGCACGTGCAGCGCCTCAAAAGCTGGCCGTAAACCCCAATTGGAAAGCAAAGGTTCGGCAAGTCCTCAACAGCACCGGGATGTTCAGTTCGCCTGAACGTGGCTTGTGGATGCTTGCCGCTTAGAGATACGGGCAGCCCGCAGCCGATCGCAGTTTTTGTTTTTCCCTTGCGGGGACTTGCCCCGCCAGGGGTGAGCTCCGCAGATCAACTTAGGAGTTCTCCATGATCAACATCAGCACCTGCAACTACGGAACGCACACGGCCGTCCACATCAGAAGCGGTCGTCGAGATCTGCAGCTCGTCATGTACAGCGGCCAAACCGTCGAAGAGTGCCTGGCGATGCACAGCCGCGATCTGAGGCGCCATGCCTCGCGCATCATCGCACAGACGGAATTCATCGAACGGGCGCAGGCCCAGATGAAAGAGAAAGCCCATGCCTAAGCCGCGCGTCAAACCCCCCAAAGTGCTGTACGCACGGACGGTGGCCAAGATCCTTGAGCGCGAACTGCGCTGTTCGGACGAGGGCTCTTTTTATTGGGCGCAAGCCGCAGGAAGCGAAACCCCATGGGGCCCGCCGATCCTGGAGTGGCCTCTTACGGTGGATCCTGTCCTGAAAATTCAGGAGGGAGCGCACGAAGGGACACACGTGATCATCTGCGGTGGCCACGACAGCGACGGTCAACCGATCGGCCCTCTGGTCGAGATCAAGCTGCTCGGGTGCCTCAATCGCGTGATGACCATAGATGTGCCTCTCATCAATGGCGCGCTGAAGTCCCTGGACTACGACGCCTTGTTGGCAAAGCAGGCGTAAAGCCTGGCAGCAAACTTTTTTAACCCTCTGGGGCATCAAATCCCAGAGGGGATTGGTGCCTCATTTTTTTGGAGCATCAATCATGAAAATCGTAAGCAAGACGCGCAGGTTTGAACCCGAGATGATCGAGCGCAATGAGCACGATCTGAATGGCATCGATGTGAGGCAACTCAAGACCGGTGTGCTCGATGTCAACCTGCTGAAAGAAGCAGGCCTGTGCGTCCAACCCATCCTTAACGAGTGCCGCGTGGTCGCAGTCTCCTACTCAGGACAGACGATGAACTTCAGCACGAAACAACGAGAGGTTCTCTTCCACGCGAAGGCGGTCAACGGCGCCTACCTGGGCACCTATTTCGCGAACGCGTTCAAGGCATTGTCATGAGCAAGATACGCGAATACGACTTCCCCAATGCAGTGATCAAGCGGCTGAACGATGGCACCTACCGGGAATACCCGAAATGGACCATCATCAGCGTGCGCAGATCACGGCAGTACGTCGCTGAGGCTCTTTTGGAGCTGCGCAAGTTTCGTTCTGCGATGAAGGGGAGGGCAAAGTGAAATCCTTCGCCATCGTCTTCAGCAACTACACCGCCATGGTCATGGCGTGGGAAGGTACGGCACAAGAGATCAAGAAATACCTTGGGAACAGGGAAATTCTTGGCGAAGTGCTTGCCAACAGCGCTGAAACAGCCTTAACCCAATGGCGCAGCGATGTCGCTTCCCTCTCAATCAGAGGGAAGAGGCATACGTCCAACAGGCGTTCGGTGCGCCACTCAAGAACAGGAGCTCCACACCCTTGGGCTTCAAGGGCCTGAAGTGCTGGAGCCTCTTCCAATTGAGCACTAAAATTGAACCCGCTCCAGCCTCACGGCTGGGGTGGTTTCCCAGAGCGTCCAGAAAGGGGCGCTGCGGGAAACCAGCATTTGACGCGGACGGGGTAATCCCTTCTGTTCAATGTTCCTGGCTCGGGGAACTCAAACAACCGGCAACAAAGCTCGCAAGAGCAATGCACTTCAACCCTCGCGGGGCCATCCTCCGCAAGGGGGTGAGCTCCGCTTTTTTTCTGGAGATCACCATGAATCAACAAACCAATCTGCACAACAAGGCAATGCTCGTGGGCCTGGCCATTCGTGGCTGGCAGGCTCGCAAATACGACAAGAAAATCAGCCTCGAAGTGGTGGAAAAACACTCCGCATCGAGTGACGCAGGGCGCTTCAACAAGCACCTGCTCCCTGGCGCCGCCGAGTCCTACGAAGCGGTGCACAAGAAGGGACGCGAGTTGCGCGCCTTCTACTACGAACAGACCCTTCCCTGGAGCAAGGATGGTCAGCGCATTCTCCCGACATCGAACTACGAGCAGTTCGCCGAGGGCGTGCGCAAGTTGCGCAACCAGTACGACTTGGAAACCGACGCCTTCCTGCGGGACTACCCTCGCTTGAAAGACGACGCACGGGTTTTGCTGGGCAGCATGTTCAATGAAATGGACTACCCGCTCACATCGGAAATGGCCTTCAAGTTCGGAATCGATTTGGAGATCCTGCCGTTCCCGCTGGCGGAAGACTTCCGGGTCAACCTCGCGGACTCGGAGATCACCCGAATCCGCAAGGACATCGAGCAACGCATGCAGCGCGAGATGGAGCAAGCCAACAAGGATCTTTGGAACCGCCTGCGCAACGCCGTGGACAACATGGTGCTGCGTCTGAGCAAGCCTGACGGCAAGTTCCATGACACCTTGGTCGGCAACATCAATGACCTGATCGACCTCATACCTCGCCTGAATGTGACCGACGACAAGCAGCTCGAAGACATTCGTGCGAAGTGCAAGGCCGCGCTCACCGTCCACAGCCCGCAGCAACTGCGGGACGATTCCATTATTCGGGGTCGCGTCGCAGCGCAAGCGGCCGAGATCTCGACACTGATGGATGCCTACATGTAACCCCCTGGGGCCACTCCCCGCTTGGGGCGTGGCCTCACTTCAACAGCAAGGAGATCACACATGATGCAAGCTGTATCAGCAGCACGCAGGGCACTGGTTCTCGACCAGCCCTTCTTCGGGGTTCTTTCCTTGAAGCTTGAGCTGGTTGAGGACAAGTCCAACACCAAAACGCTAAAGACGGACGGCAAACGGCTCTGGTTCAACCCCGAGTACGTGGCCACGCTGAGCAAGCACGAGCTCAAGGGCGTTATCGCCCACGAGGTTTTGCACTGCGGGAACGGGCATACCTGGAGACGCGAGCACCGTGATCCGAAAGGATGGAACGAGGCCGCCGATCTGGCCATCAACCCGATCGTTCTCGATGCTGGCATGGTGCTACCGAAAGGTGCACTCGACGGGACGCCCTACAAAGGCAAGAGCCCTGAAGAGATCTATGCCATCAGGCAGAAAGAGCGCCAGAGTCAGCCACAGGAGCAACAACAAAACAGCAATAGCCAAGGCAACGGTCAAGGTAATCCGGGAAGCAATTCCTCGGGGGGCCAAGACGATGCTCAGGACAATGGCTGTGGCGAGGTTGTGGACAGCGATGAGTCTGACACGCATGAGCTCAAAGCCGACTGGTCTGCCTCGGTACTTCAAGCTGCCAAGCAGGCTCAAGCCATGGGCAACTTGCCGGCAGGCATGGCGCGGTTGCTGAATGAAATCAAGAACCCGCCTCAAGACTGGCGCGCCATCCTCAGGCGATTTATCCAAGAGAACGCGACCGACGATTACTCATGGAAGACGCCCAATGCACGCTACCTGTCTCTTGGCCTCTACATGCCATCGCTTCGGTCCGAATCCATGCCTCCCATGGTGGTGGCAGTGGACACTTCGGGGAGTGTCAGCGACCTGATGGTGAGCCAGTTCACCAACGAGATCAACGCCATCGTGGATGAAGTGCAGCCTCAGGCTGTGCATGTCATCTATTGCGATGCGAAGATCCAAGGGGTGGACGTGTTCGAGAAGGGCGAGCCCATCACCATCGTGCCCAAAGGGTTCGGTGGCACGGACTTCCGGCCCGTTTTTAAGTGGATCGAAGAGCAGGACCTAACGCCCTCATGCCTCGTGTACCTCACGGACATGGCGGGGCGGTTCCCTGCTGTTGAACCCGACTATCCCGTGCTCTGGGGAGACACCAATGGTGACTATCCGGCGCCTTGGGGAGAGACGGTTCGAGTTCGATGCCAGTAAAGTGAACTCCTCCGCCCCACCAGGGGCGGGGGTTTTCCCAAGCGTATCGCGGGTGCGCTTAGGAAAACCGATTCCTGTCCTGGTGCGTAATGCATCGGATCTGAAGCGGCAGCTTGGCCGCGTCCTCCCGGACGAATCAGCAATCCACGGGCGCAAGCCTTTTAAACCCTGACGGGCGTCTGCTGCCCGTTGGGCCAGATGCTCGTCGTTTCTTCCTGGAGAACGATGATGCAGAACAGTATTGACGAGTCGGAGCTACCGCACGCAGTCATCCGCTTCAAACGCGATGTTTCCTTCCCTCGCTTCAGCATGGCCAAGGGCGAGCGGTGGGGGTTCGTCGTGTATCGCAAATGGGCGGATCGGCTCAACCAGATCAAGCACGGTGAACGCTTCGAGTTTGCAGGCGGGCAGTGCCTCTCTCAAGACGTAGATGTCGTCTTTGAGGGCGGCTGCGGCCGGGAGTACAGCATCGCGATGGGCTACATCCCTCCGATGCCACAGGAAGCACACAATGACTCGATGGGCAGGGGGCTGCATGAATAACCTTCGCGTCCTCGCCAGTGAAAAGCGGCAACGCTTTTTGGGGCACCTTCGGGCAACGGACGTGCTCCCGCCATTTCACCTTGTCAGGGTGGCACAGGAAGAGGGCTACAGCGTGCTCATGCGTGCTGCAGCTCTACGCAATCTCACTGCCTGCGCACCTATCGAGGTCACCAAAGGCCGTCCGTACGCTGAGCGACGGCGCCTGGTCAGAGCCCATTTCGGGATCTGAAGGCCACTTCACACAACCCATGCGGGGACGCACCCCGCAAGGGGTGTGCCTTCGCTCTTTCCAAAGGAGTCATCATGAAGGCATACGAAACGACGAAGATAGGCACGAACCGCGGCTGCCCGAGACTGTGGCTGCAAGGCCGCAAGCCGCGCGCGGCAGGGTTCCTGCCTGGCCAGCGCTTCAACGCCCGCAAGGACGAAGAGCGTGGCATGCTGGTACTGGAGCTCTCTGACATCGGTTCGCGAGTGGTCTCGCGCAAGGTCAAGGGGGACACGCAAGAGCCCATCATCGACATCAATTCGATGGAGGTGCTTTCAGTTCTCTCTGGCCATGAAGTCGTCCGCGTGATCGTGCAGGCCCGGCGAATCATCGTCATGCCGCTGGCCAGCGAGATTGCGAAAAGCGATCGTCTGGGCCGCCTGCAGCACAAGCTGCAAACGGGCGAACCCCTGGCGGTCGGCTCGATCTCGCACGGCGGCGGAGTGCTCTCGCATGCACTGCACGCGGGGTTACAGGACGCCGGCGTCGCAACTCACTTGGCGTTCGCCAATGACATCAGGCCAGAGCTGCTGGAGCAAGCAGGGGAGCACAACAGCGCATGGAGCGAGAGCACCATCGCCGTTGCAGCGCCCATGCAGGAACTGGCATTCGACGCCTGGGCCATGTCTCAGCTTCCTAAAGTCGAGATCATGGAAGCTGGCATACCCTGCAGCGGCGCATCCGTCGCTGGGCGTGCCAAGCGCGGCCTGCAACACCCTGAAGCTCACCCGGAAGTGGGGCATCTGGTGGTGGCGTTTCTCGCCATCATCGCCAAGGTGCAACCGGCCGTGGTGCTTCTGGAAAACGTCAAGCCGTACATGGCCACGGCGTCCATGAGCATTCTGCGGAACCAACTGCGTGATCTCGGATACCGGGTCCATGAGGAAGTCTTGCAGGCTTCCGACTGGAATGCGCTGGAGCACCGGGAGCGCATGTGCATGGTGGCAGTCACAGAAGGCATGTCGTTCGACTTTTCAGCGCTGCAAAGGCCTGAGAAGCATGAACGGAGAATCGCCGGAGTGCTCGATGCCGTGCCCGAGGACGCGGATTGCTGGAGCGAAATGCAAGGCCTCAAAACCAAGCAGGAGCGCGACCAGGAGGCCGGCAAGGGCTTTGCCATGCAGATCATCACCGGCAGCGACATTCGTTGCCCGACGATCACCAAAGGCTACAGCAAGGTTCGCTCTACGGATCCGAAGCTTCGCCATCCCACGAATCCCAATTTGCTTCGCCAGTTCACACCTGGGGAGCATGCAAGGATCAAGGGGGTGCCGGAGCAACTGGTTCAGGGCCTCTCGGCCACATTGGCGCACGAGCTGCTGGGCCAGTCGATTTGTTACGAGCCTTTCCGGGCCGTGGCAATGGTGCTCGGCAAGATGCTCAAAGCCACCCACGCGGCGCAGTCGGTGCAAACCGAATCACCGCTACTTCAACTTGTCGGCTGAAGCCGGCAAATTTCACCACCCATGCGGGGCCTTTCCCGCAAGGGGCGGGCTCCGCGTTTTTTCATGGAGTTCAAAATGGATGAATTCGTTCAGCTAGTGCGCAAGTGCGCAGAGCAGGGGGAGGCGCTTGGTCGAATGATGGCGAGCGCCGGCACGGTGGAACCGATGTACCTGTACTTCAGGCCGTCTGAACCAGGCAAGCCTGGCGCGCTTTTCCTGGTGCGTGACAGTGCCCCGGTTTCACCCGGACTGCAGCTCGCCACCGGCGAAGGGCTGCGCTGCAACGTGCCGTACGACAACTACTTTCAGTGGGTGTACGACCGCTCCAAACGCTTGCCAGTTCTGGCCTTCTGAAGGAGAGCCAAATGACGAATCAACCCGTTCAACCGGGGCACATCCGCCTCGTCAAGCTGAAAGTGGAAGGACGGCTGCAAGTCGGCGATCAGGTCGAGACATCAAGGCTCGGCGTGTGCACCGTACTCAGCATTCAATCTGCAGACAGCATCATCGTGACAACCTCCAGCAAGCAGTGTTTCAACCTGTCTGGACTGGGGTTCAGGGCACGCGTGGTTCAAGCCACAACGGCCTGAGCCGACAAACATCTTCTCAACCCACCGGGGTCACTCCCGGTTGGGAGTGCGCCCGGACTCAAGGACAACCATGCGCACGAAAATCAAAGCCATCTGGAGTTCGCCCGAATGCCGGGTGGACATCCTCACCATCGCAGCAGGCATCATCGGCCTCGCGGTGAATATCAACTACTATTTCGGTTGAAAATGGGCGGCCTTGCACTTGTGCAGGGCTCTTCCCGAAGCCGCTCGCCACTGGTAGCATGCGGCTTCGGAAAGAATTCCACCAACCTGCGTAATGCAGACGGTAGATCGGTAGCTGGCCGCGCTCTTCGGAGCCAAACAGCAATCTTGAGCGCAAGCTCTTCAACAACCCCAGGGGTCTCTATCCCCGCTGGGGATGGTGGCTCCATTTTTTATGGAGAAATTCATGGGAGCCACCATCATTACCGACAAGCTCGTCGCCGCCACAAAGGGCGCGGATGGCAAGCTGTACTACTTCCTCTACGAGGAAACGTACGAAAAGAACGTGTACCCCCACACCCCTCATTGGGGCTGTTGGTACATCGGGACGATCGAAGGCGCTTTGAGGCGAATCTTTCTGGCCGCTGGATCCTGCGAGAGCGGGATGCTTCGCAGCAGGAGAGGCGACATCAAACCCGAGAACTTCGTCAAGGATTGGTACAAGGAATTGGCCAACCCGGTCCTCCTTTCATTACCGAACCTGAAAATGAAGATGCACGGGGGCTTCGACGCCACCGTGCCCACTGAAAAACAGGAGTTTGTCGTGGCCGCTTTCAAGCGTCATGGCCACCCTGATCTCGCCCAACAGCTTCTGTCGGGCGGGGTGCTTTCGCTGTCCTTCAGCGAACACGCCGCAATGCTCAGCGAAATCTACAACGGGAATGACCTGGGGCCTTGGCGCCTTGTGAGAGGCACACCGCATTCGGCCGAGAGGACCGCGGAATACGGCTACAAGCCGAAGCCTGTGCGGCACATTGATTTGCCGAAGCCGCCGAGCATCATGCGAGTCCCGAATGGCAAATTTTTGGTGGCCGACGAACAGGGAGCCTGGCGCAATCGCGGCGAGAAATGGGAGATCCTGCAGGACTTCATCACTTCATGCTGGCGTACCGAGCTTGCTGAACCTGGAAGCTACAAGGTACGCATTGAGGCCCTCCGTGAGGCTCTGGATGTTGCACCTCCGATGCCACCTGGGATGAGCGTTGCTGTGGATGAGCGCGTCGAACTGGACGGCTACTTGAAAAGCACGGTCGAGGGGCTTCGGTACCTTGGGACCCCGACTAGCACGGGCTACACCATCGACGTGGGTGCTGATGTGTTGCAGGACTCAAACCTGCTCTGGCGCATCTGCCACCTGCCTCGTGTTTGCACATCCTGGGAAATCGGGAAGTGCGTCGATGAGGCTGCTGATGACTTCGCAAGCAGGCAGATGGACATGTTCGTCTGACAGGCTGCGAGGCTTGAACTTCAATTTTTAACCCGAACGGGTACCGGCCCGTTGGGCTGGTCTCGTTCATTTTCTTGGAGAGACCTATGAGTAAGCAGATAAGCGCAAAAGAACTGGCAGAAATCGTCACGAAACTGCTGACCAAAGACAGCGGCGAACTTGATGATTCCGCCATATTTTCGAGCTTCATGACCGAAATAGCTAACGTGATCTGCAATCACTGCGGCGGCGAGGTCAAGAACCCGGCATCGCCACTCGATGAAGTGTGGTACGTCGGCATTCATGGCAACGACAGCCTTCCCGATGCATTCGGTGGGATTTGGAGGGAGTACGACCCGGATGGAGAACTAACAAACAAGAGTGATCTACTGGACCCGGAGGCCTGACATGTATCCAACACGAGTAATTGTGCAGGCATCAGCCCTTCGAGTCGGCGACGTTCTGTGCTTCGCTAACCCGAAGAATGAAATTGAAATCGAGTCGATCACCCACCGTGAGGTAGATGGTCGGATCGGCTTCCATGCAAATGACGACACGTGGGTGAATCACTATTACCCGAAAGATCGTGTCACTGTCGTGAATCGCATGGGGCTGGTTAAAAAGGCCGGTGCATGTCGATACGGCCCTGGTGGTGCACTGGTGACGGACGAGCCTCTTGAAGGTTTCGATCTTGCACCTCTGCCGGATGACGCTGCTGTGTTTTACGGCGGCAAATACCTGATCGCCGAGTCGATGAGCTACAGAACCGCTCAAAAAATTGCTGAGCTACTTGGGCTCGTGATGTACCAAGGATAGCGCAAAGACCGCGAGGTCGATGCACACCAGAACCCCTCCAGCCCTTGTGCTGGAGTGGTTTCCCAGAGCGTCCAGAAAGGGGCGCTGCGGGAAACCAGCATTTGACGCAGGCGGGGTAATCCCTTCTGTTCAATGTTCCTGGCTCGGGGAACTCAAACAACCGGCAACAAAGCTCGCAGAAATCATTTCAACAACTGCTCAGGCCAGCGGTATCGCTGTCCCGTGCAAATTCCAAAGGAAAAATCATGACCGAAAAAATTCACGGGTCTTTCAAGGCCCTGGCCGGCAACTCTCAAGAGACCGGTGTCAAGAAGACGGACCTCTATAAGGTCCCACCCGCAAAATTGATGGAAGAGCCTGGCTTCAACGAACGGGACTACAACGACCCGGACGTTCAAGCCCAGATCGAGGCGTTCGCGCAAGCCTATGCGGCGGGTCGCTACGTGCCGCCGCTCGCGGTTCGCATCGATTCGGCCACCGGGGACATCATCCTTGTTGATGGCCACCAGCGTCGCCGCGGTGCGTTGCTTGCCATCGAACGTGGCGCCACGATCACGCATCTGGAATGTCTTCCCTTCAGGGGGAACGACGCCGATCGCGTGGTTTGCATGCTCACCAGCTCCGAGGGGCTGAAGCTCAAACCCGTTGGCATTGCTCGCGGGTATTTGCGGCTTCTGCGCATGGGCCTGGATGTTTCCGAGATCGCGCGCAGTGTTGCCAAGACGGCTCAGCACGTAGAGTCGATGTTGGTGCTGGCCGAGGCCAACACTGACGTTCAGGCTCTCGTGAACCAAGGTGCAGTCTCTGCGACCATGGCCATTGAAGTCGTGCGCAAGCACGGTGACAAGGCCGGTGAGATCCTGGGCGCAAAACTCAAGGAAGCCAACGCCCGAGGCCAGACCAAGGTCAAGCCTTCGGCGATCAAGGAATGGGCACCTCCGCGGGCTCTGGCCACGAAGCTCTACCACTCGGTCGGATCCGCTCTCGGGCAGATCACGCAATCCAGCGAAGTGCAGCAATTGCTCGCCGATCTGGAGGCCAACGGTAGTGACGCGGCGGCGGGGAAGACCGTACCCGTGAACGCCGCCGCTCTCATCGAGCTGATGCGTCTCTTCAAAGAAACCGAGGAGGCTCGGACCAAGAAGAGCGAACCCAAGAAAGACGAGCAGCCGGAAGATTGAACCATCAACCCTTAGAGGGCGCATGCCCTCTTGGGTTGGCGCCTTTCTTCATTGAAAGGAACAGGAATGCTCAGACAGCGCATGCGCGGTGCTCTCGGCGATTTCAAAGATGCGTTGGCGCGGCCGACACTGAAGCAGAAGGAGGCCTACGGGCGTCTGGCTCATACCCTCTGTGTGGCCTGCTGCGTGGGAGCGATCACTGTCCTCTTTGGGGCAGCGTTCTCATTCTGGACCACCCTCTTGTACGTATGCTCCCTGATGATTTGGGGTCTGGTACTATTCGTCGCAGGGGCAATCCTCAGCAAAGGAGAATGAGATGACTGCAGCCTTTCTCATCCTGGGAAGCCTGATTTGTGCAGGCTTCGTGTATTTGGCTACGCGGGAAACCGGGCCTTCCAAAACTGAAGACAAGGCACACACCGCCTGAAAAGCGCCCATCTCGGAACGCTCACATCATCCCGTGAATCGACTGCGCTCGATCGCGGGATTTTTTATTCACCCTGACGGGCACCTGTTGCCCTCCGGGCCAGTGTCCGTCTCTTTCGCAGGAGAACGGAAATGTCGAATCTCACCCTGGAATCGGTGCCCGCTTACGAGCGCATGCTGCCCGAGCCCCTGACACGACTGAGGCTGGCCGAGGAGTTCTACAACGAGCTATCGGACAGCGTTGAAGTGCTCTCAGATATTGTTGAGCAGCATGGCGCGCGCACGCTCTCAGACCTATTCCACTTGCACGCAGCCATCATGAGCAATGGCTTCATTGATGCCTGGCCGGATTCCGCTGTGCTTGATGTTGTCTCGCTGTTGCCCTCGGCCGAGCGCTGGCTTGCCTATGCCAGTGTTTACGATGAATGCGGAGAGATAAAAAGATCCATTTTTAGCAAGATGCAGGCTCAAATACCGGACGAACAGAACGTGGAGTCGCAGTATCTAAGCTGAAACCACGCTGCCGATGAGCCCCGAAGGCTCGTTGTCGGTGACAAAGCGAACGCCCTGCTCCCCTCGGGGTTGCAGGGCTTTCCAAAGCCCCTGGAAAACCGGGCGCTTCGGAAAGCATTCACGCCCATCAGCCTAGTGCAGATGGTTTGAAACGGTAGCTTGGCCGTGCCCTTCGAGGCAAATCAGCATTTCTGCTCCCGCGAGCATTCCACCACCCTGACGGGCTCTTGTCCGTTTGGGCGAGGCCTGTCATTTTTCAAAAAGGCAGACCATGAACCATCATTTGGATTCCATTGACCAAGAGATGCTCCGCATCTCAATTGAGATGCGCGACACACTGGAAGGCCCCCGCATGGGGGACTTCGTTCTGTTCCCCAATGGGGAGCTTGAGCGCTTCAGCTACGACTGGGGAAACGACATCCAGACCTCGCCTGGTGGTTCGTTCTTCCTGGGCAAAGCGGGTCACGCGTCCTTGAGTTGCGGCGGCCTCCACCCGCCCGTGTCCAAACAATCGCTCGAAATCACCTCGGCGGCACTGCCCGGAGCCTTCTGGTTTTTCCATCATGGAACTGCCGGGGCAGGGCGGGGCGTCGAGTGCGAAGCACCCTGCCGGGTGTACAAGTCCAGTGCGGCCTACCAAGGCTACCTGGGCAAGGACTTCCGCTCCGCCGTGAACGATCGCCTCAAGGCGTTGCTGCATGCGCAATTCGAGCCATCCGAGAGCAACCAGTGCGTGGTGAACGCGTCAGCGTTCCACTCCATGCTCGGCCACGTTGCTGATGGCACTCGCGTCAAATTCCAATCTGGTGATGAACTCACCGTGCGAAGCGCAATTCGCGGTTGGAAGCTGGTGGACGAGAAAAGCGGGAAGTGCATGGGCCCCTTTGATGGGGCCATGGAGCTGACTGCTGCGATTGTTCGTCACGACGCAGCAAGCGCGTGCGTAGCCGCTTGATCTGATTCGCGCAACCTTTTAACCACCCCTGATGGGCCTCGCCCTGAAGGGTGAGCCCATCTTCTTTCA